>NZ_JAQAHD010000017.1:0-110212 GCF_027871605.1 Agrobacterium sp. CFBP 3001 | reverse complement strand
TACCGTCGCAACCATGCGAAAGCTTCTGACAATGCTCAACGCCATCATCAGAGACAACAAACCATGGCAAAACGCTTGACATCAAAGACAGTCGCTCATCCCGCTGCCGCGGACTTCTCTCCGGCGGGGAGAAGAAACAAGTGGCGCCCGCTCTAGCTAGAGCCTCACCCACCCAACCGCTTCGTCGTCTCCCGCACGATCAGCTCGAAGCCGACATCCACCCTTGCGCCTTCGGGAACAATGGCATCCTTTTCCGCCTCCAGTATCGAAAGCAGCAACTCGCCCGCCCTGCGGCCGATCATCTGGGCATCGACGCGGATCGTTGAAATCGCCGGGTAACATTGCCGGCCGATATCGAAGTCGCCGAAGCCGAGGATGGAAATGCGGTCCGGGACACTGATTCCCCGTCGATGACATTCCATCAGCGCGCCGACGGCGGAAATATCCGATACGGCGAAGATGGCCTCGACATCCGGGGCCTTGGCCAGTAGCGAGCCGAGGGTCTTTGCCCCGTGGTCATAGGAGACCGGGGCGCTGCCCTCGCGGATGATGAGATCATCGGCAATGCCGGCTTCCCGCAGGGCCGCGCCAAAACCGAGCAGGCGGCTTTCGCCGCGCCAGTCCTTCACATCGCCATCGGCCCTCGATCCGAGCGCGCCGATTCTCTTGAAGCCAAGCGATATCAGATGCTTGGCGGCAGTTCTTCCCACTTCGTAGTTGGAAAAACCGACCGCATGGTCAATGGGGTGTTCGGGAACATCCCAGATTTCCACGATCGGGATACCGGCGCGCATCAGCACCTCGCTCGCCATCTTGGTATGCACCGTGCCTGCGACGACGATGGCATCGGGGCGGCGCTCCATCATGGTGCGGATGACGCGTTCTTCCTCCTGCAGATCGTACATGGTGTAGCCGATCAGCAACTGGTAATCGGCGGCGCGCAGCGCATTGGCAAGCCCTTGTGCGCTATCGGCGAAGTTGGAGTTGGTGAGCGTCGGCAGGATGGCGGTGATGAAATTGGTGCGGCGGGAGGATAGCGAACCGGCGATCCGGTCGGGCACATAGCCCAGCTTCTCGATGGCTTTCATCACCTTCTGGCGTGTCTCTTCGGACACCAGGGCGGGATCGGCCAGCACCCGCGAAACGGTCATCTTGGAGACGCCCGCGAGTTTCGAGACATCGCTCATGGTTGCTTTTTTTGACGTGACTAACGCTGCGGCCAAGGGCGTGCGCTCCACCAAAGCATGTCTCCCTAAATTCGAACCGGTTCAGGACAAGACATACACGAAGACAATAAGGGAAAGCACGCCGTATGATTGCAGATCGATGCGGCGTGCACCGGATTTATGCGACGCGGCTATAGACCAGATGATAAAAACGCCCGTCGCACATGCTCATCATCTCATCCGTCAGCACCCGGCCTTCCAGCCGGACGGGGGAAACCAGCGCTTCCTCCACTGCTTCCATCGACGGATAGTCGATTTCCTGCACCATGATGATTGAGGCCGCGTCCGGGTCCGTGCGCTCGGTGCGCATCACCCGCACGGCCTGCGCATTCGGCATGCGTTTCCAGACCGGCAGCAATTTTTCCTCAACGATGCGGAAAAACTCCTCCTCCCGGCCAGGGTGAATCCTGCCTTCGAAAATTGCCGAGCGTGTATACATGTTTCCTCCCGAATGATTGCCGACCGAAACAGTTCTGTAGATCGGACTTGCAATGATACCGATAACATGCATTACTGGTCCTGCCAAGAACGTGAAGCGGTGTCGAACAGAGGAAAATCGATAACCAGCCTAAAACATTGAATTTCATAGGAGATTCATCTGGTTTTGTGCTTTCGCGGTTTCTTGGGAGGAGTTTTTAGTCAATCGCGTTAAAATGTTATCGAGAACATTTTTCGGTTTGCGCAAGGCCGCTGTTCCATTCTGGGCAGCCACTTATAAGGTTGGAGGAGAAACCATGAGCATATCCAGATTTCTGAAGAACATGACCGTTGCCGTCGGTGTTGCAGCAGCAACGCTTGCCGCAACCACGTCCGCCCATGCCGTCTCGATCAGCGAGATCACGGCGCGCGGCAAGGTCAAGATCGGTGTTCTGACCGGTGCGCCGCCGATGGGCATGGTGGATGAGAAGGGCAATCCTTCCGGTTACGACGTCGATGTCGCCAATCTCATCGGCTCCTACCTGTCGCTGCCGGTGGAACTGGTGCCGCTGACGCCGCCTGCGCGTATTCCCGCACTCCAGACCGGCAAGGTCGACTTCCTTGTTGCGACGCTTGCGCCGACCGGCGAGCGCGCCAAGACCGTGATGTTCACGCAGCCTTACAGCGCCTTCAACATGGACATCATTTCCGGCAAGGACCAGAAGTTCGAAAATCTCGACAGCCTCAAGGGCAAGCGGGTTTCGGTCAATCGCGGTTCCTCGCAGGAAACCGCGCTGCGCAAGGCCAATGTCGAAGGTCTTGAAATCGTCGTTTACGAAGACGATTCCACCAGCGCCCAGGCACTGCTCGCCGGTCAGGTCGATGCGGTGGCCCTGCCGTCCACGGTGGGTGAGGCGATCATCAAGCAGCGCCCGGAAGCCGGTTTGCAGGTCGGTTTCACCTTCTTCCAGCAGGGCAATTCCATGGCGACCAAGCTTGAGGATTTCGAGCTGCGCCAATGGTTGAACACCTCCATCTATCTCATGAAGATGTCCGGCGATCTCGACCGCATCTCGGTCAAGTGGACCGGCCGTCCGCTGCCGCAATTGCCAAGCTTCTGATTGAGCCTTTCAACGCGCCCGCCGGGAAGACTTCCGGCGGGCCCGGGAAATGTCAACGGAGTGACGCATGTCCTATACATTCCAATTCGGCGCGCTCGCCCAGTATCAGAACGAGATTCTGAACGGCATATGGCTGACGATCAAGCTGTCTGTCCTGTCCATCGTGCTCGGCTGCGCTTTCGGCATTCTTTTGGCCTCGCTGCGGTCCATCAATGGCGGCATCGTCCGCATCATCGTGGACGGTTATGTGGAAATCATCCGCAATACGCCGTTTCTCGTGCAGCTTTTCATCGTCTATTTCGGCCTGCCGGGCCTCGGCTTCAGGGTAGGGGCGGATACGGCGGCGCTGATCGGCATGACGATCAATCTCGCGGCCTATTCGACGGAAATCATCCGCGCCGGCATCGAGGCGGTGCACAAGTCGCAGATCGAGGCGGGCGAGGCGCTGGGTTTCACCAAGTACCAGATCTATCGCCACGTCATCATCGTGCCGGCCATCGCCAAAGTCTATCCCTCGCTGTGCAGCCAGTTCGTGCTGATGATGCTGGCATCGAGCATATGTTCGGCCATTTCCACCCATGAGCTTGCGGCTGCCGCAGCCTTCGTGGAATCGCAGACCTATCGCTCCTTTGAGGTCTATATCGTCGTCACGCTCATCTATCTTGCGCTGGCGCTCAGCCTGCGGCTCATTCTTGCCCTCGTCGGCATGTGGCTGTTCGGCCGTCGCGTTGCCCGCAAGACGATGACCGCCATGCCGGAGGTGCAGTCATGACTCTTCGAACTTTCGGCTGGAACGAATTCGGCTTCCTGCTGACCGCCCTGCAATGGACCGTGCTTCTGACGATCATTGCGCTTATCGGCGGCGGCATCGTCGGCTTCTTCGTGGCGCTGGCCCGCACCTCGAATTTCAAGGCGCTGCGCATTGCCGCCGGCACTTATATCCAGGTGATCCAGGGCATTCCGGTGCTGATGATCCTGTTCCTGTCCTATTACGGCCTCAGCCTTGCCGGGCTGGAACTGCCGCCGCTCTTTGCCGCCGGCGCCTCGATGACGATCTATACATCGGGTTACCTCGCGGAAATCTGGCGCGGCTGCATCCAGGCGGTGCCGAAGCAGCAATGGGAAGCGTCGGAATCGCTGGCGCTGACCCGCGCCCAGCAATATCGCTACGTCATCCTGCCGCAGGCTATCCGCATTTCGCTACCGCCGACCGTCGGTTTCGCCGTTCAGGTCGTCAAGAATACGTCCATCGCATCGATCATCGGTTTCGTCGAACTGGCGAGAGCGGGGCAGCTCATCAACAATGCCACGTTCCAGCCGTTCCGCGTCTTCGTCGCCGTGGCCGTGCTTTATTTCATCGTCTGCTACCCGTTGTCCCAGCTGTCGCGTTGGCTGGAAAGGAGGCTTCATGCCGGAAGTAATCGTTGAAAACGTTCACAAGAGCTTTGGCGCTCTGGAAGTCCTCAAAGGCGTGTCGCTGACGGTCGGCCGCGGTGAAGTCTTCGCCCTCATCGGCCGCTCGGGTTCGGGCAAGAGCACGCTGCTTCGCTGCATGAACGGGCTGGAGAAGATCAATTCCGGCCGTATCGAAATCGCCGGTCACGCCATCGGGGAAGATGCCAAGGCGCTGCGCAAGCTGCGCACCGATGTCGGCATCGTGTTCCAGAGCTACAACCTTTTCCCGCATCTGACGGTCGGCGAAAACATCATGCTTGCGCCGCGCATCGTCAAGGACGTGGTGAAATCGGAAACGAAGGATATTGCCCGCGAAGTTCTGCAACTCGTCGGCCTGTCGGAGAAATTCGATTCCTATCCGGATCAGCTTTCCGGCGGCCAGCAGCAGCGCGTGGCGATTGCCCGCTCGCTCGCCATGCGGCCGAAGGTGATGCTGTTCGATGAGGTGACCTCGGCGCTCGACCCAGAACTCACCGAGGAAGTGCTGACCGTCATGGAAAACCTTGCCAAAGACGGCATGACCATGATCCTCGTCACCCACGAAATGGCCTTTGCGCGCCGCGTGGCGACCGAAACCATCTTCATGCACAAGGGCAAGATCTGGGAGCAGGGTCGTTCATCCGAACTCTTCGCCAACCCGCAAACGCCGGAACTCCGGCAATTCGTCAAGGCCGATGTGAAGTAGTTCACCGGCGCAAAGGAAACTTCATGACCACTGAAATCGTGCAATTGTGCCCGCTCATCCCGGCACTGGAAGAAGAACTCGCGCAGCGCTTCACCGTGCATCGCCTGTTCGAGGCTGCTGACAAGGCGGCGTTCCTTGCTGAAAAGGGTGCTTCAATCCGCGGCGTCGTCACCGGCGGCCATATCGGCCTTCCGGCGGATATCGGCGCTGCACTTCCCAATCTTGAAATTGTCGCCATCAACGGCGTCGGTTTCGACAAGGTCGATCTCGCCGAAGCCAAGCGACGCGGTTTCCGCGTTTCCAACACGCCTGACGTGCTGACCGCCGATGTCGCCGACCTCGCGCTCGGCCTCGTTCTGGCGCAGGCACGCAAGCTGCCGCAGGCCGACCAGCATGTGCGCACCGGCCAATGGCTGAAGGGCGATATGGGGCTTTCCACCCGCGTGGCCGGCCGCCGTTACGGCATTTTCGGCCTCGGCCGCATCGGTCAGGCAATCGCAAAGCGGCTCGAAGGTTTCGATGCGCGCATTTCCTACACCGCCAGAAACCGCCGCGATGTCGCCTATGATTATTATGACAGCATCGAGGCGCTGGCCGCCAATTGCGACGTGCTGATCATCGCCGCCGCCGCTACGGCCGAAACCCGCCATATCGTCAATGCGGATGTGCTGAAGGCGCTTGGACCGCAGGGCGTGCTCGTCAATGTGGCGCGCGGTTCGCTGGTGGATGAGAAGGCGCTTGTAGAGGCTCTTGCCAGCGGCACGATCGGTGGCGCGGCGCTGGATGTCTTCGAGGATGAACCGCGCGTGCCGGAAGCGCTTTTCGCCTTCGACACCGTCACGCTCGCCCCGCATGTCGGCAGCGGCACGCACCAGACGCGGCGCGCCATGGCCGATCTCGTTCTCGCCAATCTCGATGCCCATTTTGCCGGCAAAGAACTGCCGACGCCGGTGGTGTGACCGTCAACGAATTGCCGCCTGTGGCCTTGACGGCGCAGCTTCGGTTGCGCCGTTTTGATTCAAGCCGGCAGGGCTTCGGGGAGGCTGCTGCAAAAGGCGGGTTTCCCGGCAATCTCCCGCCGTTGTTCATATTTATATAATACGTATAATCCTACTATTCTGCTTCCTTATAAAATGATGAGGCGGAGAGGTGCGTTCCAAAGGCCCGAAGACACCCGAAGAAAACCGGATGTCGCGAAAAAAGCGCGATGTCACGCCATCCGCCACTCGTGACATGAGCGAAAACAGCAATCCTTCCGACCGGCACACGCTTCTGGAAGCGATGATCGACCACGTGCCGGATTTTATCTATGCCAAGGATCTGGAAGGGCGCTTTCTTTTTGCCAATCGCGCCATCGTCACCGAAAACGGCTTTGACACGGTCGAGCAACTGATCGGGCTCACCGACTACGATATTCACGGCGAAGCGGCGCGGCGTGCCGGCATTCCCGATACCGAGGCGCGAGTGATGCGCACCGGCGAACCGGATCTCGGTTACGAAGAGCGCGCCATGCGCGGGGATATCGACCGCTGGCTCATGATGTCGCGCGTGCCGCTGAAGGACAAGGCCGGCAACATCATCGGCGTGGTCGGCGCCTCGCGGGACATAACCCAGAAAAAGGCCTCGGAAAGACTGCTTCAGGCGCAGGCGCATATTCTGGAAATGATCGTCGCGGCAGCGCGTATCGAGGATTTTCTTGAGGAATTCGTCAAGGCCATCGAAAATCTCGCGACCGGACTGGCCTGCGCGGTGCGGGTGTTCGATGCGGCGGAAGGGGAACCTTCCGTTTACGCCTCGCCGGCGCTTGCGCAGCAGGAGGGGCTGGTCGCACTTGTCTCCAGTGTCAGCGATCCTGAGAGCCTTATCCATCCGGCAGAACACATGGCCTTCAGTTTCGATATTCCCGCCAGCGAAGGCAAGGCGCATGGTTTCGTCTGGTGCATGCTGGCCGGCCGCCAGCCGGATGCGGCGCTGGTGGAGTTCATAGGTGCGGCGGCGCGCATGGCGGGGCTGGCGATCGACCGCAAAAGGGCGGCGGAACATATCGCCTTCCTGGCGGATCACGACATGCTGACCCGGCTGCCGAACCGCCGTTTCCTCGATACGAGACTGCCGGAAATACTGGCGGCGGCGGCAAAGGCGAACCGAAGGGTCGGTATCGGTTTTCTCGATCTCGACAATTTCAAGCAGATCAACGATACGCTCGGCCACAGCATCGGCGACGCATTGCTGTCGAAAACCGCCGAGCGCATTGCGAAAAGCCTCCGGAAGAACGATCTCGTTCTCAGGGTCGGCGGCGACGAGTTCGTCATCATTCTTGAAGAGCGCAGGGACGATGTCGAAAACCGCCTGCAGCGCATCCGCGCCGCTGTCTCGCAGCCCTTGCGTATCGGCAATTACGATATCAAGGTCACCTGCAGCATCGGCATGGCCTTTTTCCCGGAGCATGGGGAAACCACGGCGGAAATCGTCGCGGCGGCCGATCTCGCCATGTATGAAGCCAAACATACCGGGCGCGATAGCATTGCCACCTTCACCCCGAATATGGCGGATGATCTGAGAAAGAAGTTCACCCGCATCGAGGAATTGCGAAAGGCAGTAAAGAGGGACGAGTTCGTGCTGCACTTCCAGCCGCAGGTCGATCTTGTCAGCGGCCGGATCAGCGGCGTGGAGGCGCTGGTGCGCTGGCAGCACCCCACGGAAGGTCTGCTCGGTCCTGCGGAGTTCATCGGGCTTGCGGAAGAAACCGGGCTCATCGTCGAACTCGGAGAAAGCATTCTCGAAAAGGCCTGTCGTCAGGCGCAGGCATGGGCCGCCGCCGGCCTGTCGCCCGTCAAAATGGCGGTTAATATCTCTCCGCGGCAGTTTCAGGGCGGGCTGGTGCAGCAGATCAGGTCGGTGCTCAAGGAAACCGGCCTTGCGCCATCCCTGCTGGAAATCGAAATCACTGAGACGCTCATCATTCAGGATGTTGAAACATCGGTGCGGATCATGCGGGCCATCAAACAGATGGGTGTCAGCCTGGCGTTGGATGATTTCGGTATCGGTTATTCCTGCCTCGGCATGCTCAAGACATTCCCGCTGTCCTGCATGAAGATAGACCGCTCGTTCCTGACCCATCTGCCGGAAAAGACCAAGGACAGCGCCATCGTCTCGATCATGATCCAGCTTGCCGGGTCTCTGGGCATCGATGTCATTGCCGAAGGTGTGGAAGCCGGCGACCAGGCGACATTTCTGCGTGATGCCGGCTGCCCCTACGGTCAGGGTTATTACTTCAGCCGCCCGGTGCCGGCAGAGGCGATCGAAGACATGCTGGCGAAGACGACGATATTCGCGACCGGCCTACCCGAAGGCCGCCTATAGGCTGCCACGGGCGACCGGTTGTTTCAGAGTTGCCAGATATGGCTTTTCTGAGAGGCCGGGCGGACGTTTTGCCGCCTGCGTCCTTTCCTTTTCCTCGACGAAAACCACTTTGCTTCCCCATGCCCGCGCGTGTTGACGCTTCCCGATCCTGACTGGAGCGTTTGTTGTTTTTGTGTCTTATAATTTATTAATTGAAGACAATATTTAAAAGTAATAAATTCTATTATTTTGAAATAATAATAATAAATATTATATTTTAAACTATTAAATTGTTGTAATTTTACTACGAAATTGAATTGTGTACTTTGTCTGTATTTGTATTTTGTCGATTTAAATTGCGAGTCTGCGGCAACTTCTGTCATTTGCTGAATCAGCGCAGGGAAGCGGGCGGCAGGGAAAGACCAGCCCTCAAATTTGCGCATTCGTTGAAAAATTTTTGACTGGAGATTACAAATGAACATCAAGAGCCTTCTCATCGGCTCCGCTGCGGCTCTCGCAGCAGTATCCGGCGCACAGGCCGCTGACGCCATCGTCGCTGCCGAGCCGGAAGCCATGGAATATGTTCGCGTCTGCGACGCTTTCGGCACCGGCTTCTTCTACATCCCCGGCACCGAAACCTGCCTGAAGTTCGACGGTTACGTCCGTTTCCAGACGGACTTCGGTCGCAACCAGTCCGGCACTTCCGACTGGGATGCTGCGACGCGCGGTCAGTTCAACATCGACACCCGCACCGACACTGAACTCGGCGCTCTGCGCGGCTACATCGGTCTGCGCGGCCAGGCCGACAACGACACCGACCGTAACATCGTTCTCGATCAGGCTTTCATCGAACTCAGCGGCCTGAAGGTCGGTTTTTACTACAACTGGTGGGATGACGGTCTCTCTGGCGAGTATGACCAGCTCAGCTCCAACCGCACCCGTCTGAACGCCATCCGTTACACCTACGACGCCGGCTCCTTCTACGTTGGTGCCGCTACTGAAGAGCTGGAAGGCTCGCGCAAGGGTACATCAGAGCTTGGCGTTTCAAAGGGTGGCAAGTTCAAGACCAACACGAACGATGTCGGCGTCAGTGCTATCATCGGCGGCAAGTTCGGCGGCGTTAAGGCCAACCTGCTAGGCGCGTACGACACCAACCAGGAAAACGGTGCAATCCGTGCAATCCTCACGGCTGACATCGGTCCGGGCACCCTCGGCCTCTCCGGCGTATGGGCTTCCGGCGCCAACTACTACTACGAAGAATCCGAATGGTCCGTTGCAGCTGAATACGCCATCAAGGCAACCGACAAGCTGACAATCACCCCCGGCTTCCAGTATTTTGGCACGATCGACATCGGCGCAAACAACGACTTCGTAGGCAACCGCGATGCATGGCGTGCTGGCGTCGCTGCTGGCTACAAGATCACTTCCGGCCTCTCCACGAAGGTTGCGGTTACCTATCAGGACGTCGACGGCCGCGAAGGTCGCGACAGTGGTGCTGGCGACAGCTGGACCGGTTTCGTTCGTCTCGAGCGCGCGTTCTAATAGTCTACAAAAAGCATAGTAGGGTTAGACAACTCAGATCCACCCCGTTTCCGAACGGGTGAGTAACTAGCTCCAGTCAAAGTTCCTGACATGATGTCAGGTTTGCTCCCCGGACCCCTCCAGGCCGGGGAGTCTTTGCGCTTATAGTCGATGCGTGGATGGCGGCTCCGCCCATTTGACTGGAGAATGCGTTCTGGCTTGCTGCTCCGCCCTTGCTCGCAAATGTGATACAGCAAAATCGGCTATCCCATGAGGAGGGTGATTGAGTAATTGTCTGCAATATGAAATATTATTGTATACAATAAATCAGGTGTTTCCATGGAATTCGATTTTACCGCGCTTGAGCCGCAGAGCCGTTATCGTTTGCTGACCAATTTTATCGGTCCACGGCCGATAGCGCTTGTCACGACGCGCTCGGCCGCTGGTCACAACAATGCCGCGCCGATGAGCTTTTTCAATGTTTTCTCCCATGATCCGCCGATCGTTGTTCTCGGCATCCAGCCGCGTGTGACGGGCGAGGAGAAGGATACGATGGCCAATATTCGTCGCACCGGCGAATTCGTCATCAACATGGTCGATATGGCTCTGTCCGAACAGATGCTCGTTTGCGGCCTCGGTTTCGACAGCGAGGTCGATGAACTTTCGATTGCCGGGCTGACGGCCACGCCCTGCAGCAAGATCGATGCAAGCTTTGCGGCGGAATCGCCCTGCGCCTTCGAATGCCGTGTGGAGCGCCTGATCGATTATCCACGCCGTACCCTTGTTCTGGGGGAAGTGGTGCAAATGCATGTCCACAAGGATTGTCTCGATGCGGAAGGGCGTTATGTCGATCCGGACCGATATCAGCCGATCGCGCGCCTGCATGCCGATAATTACATCAGCTCGGATCGCCAGTTCGTCCTCAAGGCGCCTGCGATGACCGACTTCATCAAGCCGGATGGCGAGTGAAGGTTCCTGCGACTGAAGCGCCGAATACCTTTTGCCTGCCGCCGCAAACTCGAGAAAATGAGAGGGCAGGGCATCGCGACGGCGATGACGATTGGTTTCGCTTCCCGGCGCTGTGCGGCAGGTCAGGCGAAACGACGGATGGGTCAATGCCGCGATAAAGCTGCGTCCAGTGCGGTTGGAGTGGTTGACCGAACGTTGCGCCCATGACTGCCCGTGCCTGACAGAATCCAGTCTTGTCACCCGGCACGGTTTTCAGGAAAACAACGGCATTCATTTGCGGGCTTCCCTGCCTCGTTCTAGTGTTCTCCTGCTCGAACCCTCCGCAGGGTTGCGAGCCACGCGGGAGGACGCATGATCGACAAGCTGGAATTTTTCATTGCATTGGCGCGCGCAGGACATTTTGGCCGCGCGGCAGAGGAGTGCGGCGTCTCCCAACCCAGTCTCTCGGCCGCGATCCGGCAGCTGGAGGACCAGCTTGGTGTCGTTCTTGTGGTGCGTGCGGCGCGTTATCAGGGGCTGACACCAGAAGGCCAGCGCGTTCTCGAGTGGGCGCGTCGCATCGTCGCCGATACGCGCACCATGCGTGAGGAAATGCGGGCGGCGCGCAAGGGTCTGGCGGGCCACATCCGCCTTGCGGTCATTCCGACGGCGCTTGCGATGGTGCCGCGATTGACGGAATCCTTTCAGGCGCGGCATCCCGACGTGACCTTTTCCGTGACGTCACGCACCTCGCTTCAGGTCCTGAGCCAGATCGAAAACCTCGAGATCGACGCGGGAATCAGCTATCTCGACAATGAACCTCTTGGCCGAGTGACCACGGTGCCGCTTTATTCCGAGCGATATCACCTGATTGCAGCAGCCGGAACGCCGCTCGCCGATCAGGAAAGCGTTACCTGGAAGCAGGTTTCCGGTCTTAGGTTATGCCTATTGACTTCGGATATGCAGAACCGCCGCATCATCAACAAGCATATGGCGGAAGCGGGCGTTGAGGTGAAGCCGACATTGGAGTCCAACTCCATGATTGTGCTGTTTTCGCATATCCGAACCGGACAATGGGCTTCAATAATGCCGCGTAACATAGCGGAATCATTCGGTTTTCCAAAACAGATCAGAATGATACCGATTACCGAGCCGGATGCGGAGCATCTGGTGGGGCTGATCGCGACCTATCGTGAACCGCACACGCCACTCGTTTCTGCGCTTCTTCATGAGGCGCGTCAGCGCGCAGCGGCGATGGCTTTTGATAGGAATTTCCTATCGGTTGACGAAAACACATTATTGACCTGATCCGGCCGACCTCGCCATTCTCCCGAACCATGCAGGGGCTGCGCTGGCACTGAAACATGTGCCGTTCGCCATACCTGCCCCTGTCGGTTTGGGAGGACTGGCTTATGAATATCCGTGCGGTTGCCGCAGATGAGGCGGCTCGTGTTTCCGCCATCATTGACGAACTTCTCCACCTGGAGGGGCCATTGCTGCCCATTCTGCACGCGGTGCAGGAAGAATTCGGCTACATACCGGAAAGCGCCAAGCAGATCGTCGCATCCGCGCTGAATATATCGCGCGCCGAGGTCCATGGCGTCGTGACCTTCTATCCCGATTTTCGAGATCATCCGTCCGGCCGGCATGTGCTGAAGCTCTGTCGCGCCGAGGCTTGCCAGTCGATGGGTGGCGAGCCTCTTGCGGAAACCATCAAGAACCGGCTCGGCCTCGACTGGCACGAAACCGCAGCCGACGGTTCCGTCACGCTGGAGCCGGTCTTCTGTCTCGGGCTTTGCGCACAGGCGCCCGCGCTGATGCTGGATGGCGAGCTTCATGCGCGACTGGATGAGCACTGTCTTGGCGACATTCTGGCGGAGGCGCGCCGATGAGTGTCACCGTTTTTGTTCCAGGCGATTCCGCCGCGCTTGCCGTTGGCGCAGACCGTGTCGCCGAAGCAATCGGCCGCGAGGCGGCCAGCCGCAACCTCGAGGTTCATATTGTCCGCAATGGCTCGCGCGGCATGCTCTGGCTTGAAGTGCTGGTGGAAGTGCGCACGGAACATGGCCGTATTGCCTACGGGCCGGTCAAGGCCAGCGACGTTGCTTCGCTTTTCGATGCGGGTTTTCTCACCGGCGGCGAGCATCGTCTCTGTCTCGGGCCGACGAAGGACATTCCGTTCCTGAAAAGCCAGACGCGCCTGACATTTGCCCGCTGCGGCGTTAGCGATCCATTGTCGCTTGCGGATTACCGCGCCTATCAGGGCTTGAAAGGCCTCGAAAAAGCCGTCGCCATGGCGCCGGCCGATATCGTTGCGCAAGTGACCGAAAGCGGCCTGCGCGGACGCGGCGGCGCGGGTTTCCCGACCGGTATCAAATGGAAGACCGTCGCCGATGCGGTGGCCGACCAAAAATATATCGTCTGCAATGCCGATGAGGGCGATAGCGGCACCTTCGCCGACCGCATGATCATGGAAGGCGATCCCTTCGTGCTGATCGAAGGCATGGCGATTGCCGGCCTCGCCGTCGGCGCGACGAAAGGTTTCATCTATACGCGCTCGGAATATCCTTGCGCCATCAAGGTCATGGAGCAGGCAATCGCAATCGCCCGCCGCGAAGGCATCATCGGCCCATCCGTGCTTGGTTCCGGGCGAGCTTTCGATCTCGAAGTGCGCATGGGTGCCGGCGCCTATGTCTGCGGCGAGGAAACCTCGCTTCTGAACAGTCTGGAAGGCAAGCGCGGCACCGTGCGCGCCAAGCCGCCGCTTCCTGCTTTGCAGGGCCTGTTCGGCAGGCCCACCGTCGTCAACAATGTGATTTCGCTCGCCTCCATTCCGGTCATCATGGATCGCGGCGCGGCGTTTTATCGCGATTTCGGCGTCGGCCGCTCGCATGGCACCATTCCCATCCAGCTTGCCGGAAACATCCGGCATGGCGGGCTTTATGAGACCGCCTTCGGCCTGCCGCTCGGGCAGCTGGTCAATGATATCGGTGGCGGCACGATCACCGGCCGCCCGGTCAAGGCGGTGCAGGTGGGCGGTCCGCTCGGGGCCTATTTCCCGGTTTCGCTGTTCGACACGATCTTCGACTATGAAGCCTTCACGGCCGCCGGTGGCCTGATCGGCCATGCCGGCATCGTGGTTTTCGACGATACCGCCGATATGCTGCATCAGGCCCGGTTCGCGCTGGAATTCTGCGCCGTCGAAAGCTGCGGCAAGTGCACGCCCTGTCGCATCGGCTCCACACGCGGCGTCGAGACGGTGGACAGGATCGCGCTCGGCATCGAGCCGGAGAAAAATACGGCACTCCTCGCAGACCTCTGCGAAACCATGAAATTCGGTTCGCTCTGTGCGCTCGGCGGTTTCACGCCCTATCCCGTCATGAGCGCACTCCGGCATTTCCCTGATGATTTTGCCCCCATCCCACGTGTTGAAGCGGCGGAGTAAGACCATGGCCCTTGTAACAGAATTCGACTATGGAACCCCCAAATCCCACGCAACGGATATGGTGACGCTCACCATCGACGGCAGGCAGGTGACTGTGCCTGCGGGAACGTCGATCATGCGCGCCTCGCGCGAAGCGGGTATCGATGTTCCAAAACTCTGCGCCACCGACATGGTGGATGCCTTCGGCTCCTGCCGCCTCTGTCTGATCGAGGTGGAGGGCCGCAATGGCACCCCCGCCTCCTGTACTACGCCTGTCGCCCCCGGTCTCGTCGTGCACACGCAGACGGAGCGGTTGAAGCAGATCCGCAAGGGCGTGATGGAGCTTTATATCTCCGATCACCCGCTCGACTGTCTGACCTGCGCCGCCAATGGCGATTGCGAACTGCAGGATATGGCCGGCGCCGTTGGCCTGCGCGATGTGCGCTATGGTTACGAGGGCGACAACCACGTCAAGGCCCGCACTGGCGATGGCGATCTTAACGCGCGCTGGATGCCGAAGGATGAAAGCAATCCCTATTTCACCTACGATCCTTCCAAATGCATCGTCTGCTCCCGTTGCGTGCGCGCCTGTGAAGAAGTGCAGGGCACCTTCGCGCTGACGATCGAAGGGCGCGGTTTTGAAAGCCGTGTGTCGCCCGGCGCGCATGAGGCGTTCCTCGATTCAGATTGCGTTTCCTGCGGCGCCTGCGTGCAGGCCTGTCCGACCGCGACGCTCACTGAAAAATCGGTGATCGAAATCGGCCAGCCGGAGCATTCGCTGGTCACGACCTGCGCCTATTGCGGCGTCGGCTGCTCCTTCAAGGCGGAAATACGCGGTGAAGAGCTGGTGCGCATGGTGCCGTGGAAGGACGGGCAGGCCAATCGCGGCCATTCCTGCGTCAAGGGCCGTTTCGCTTATGGTTATGCCACCCACAGGGACCGCATTCTCAACCCGATGATCCGCGAAAAGATCAGCGATCCATGGCGGGAAGTCACGTGGGAGGAGGCTTTCTCCCATGTTGCCTCGGAGTTCCGGCGTATCCAGGGTCAATATGGCCGGGAATCCATCGGCGGCATCACCTCGTCCCGCTGCACGAACGAAGAAACCTTCCTCGTCCAGAAACTCATCCGCGCCGGCTTCGGCAATAACAACGTCGATACCTGCGCCCGCGTCTGCCATTCGCCGACGGGCTACGGTCTCGGCCAGGCTTTCGGCACCTCCGCCGGCACGCAGAATTTCGATAGCGTCGAGCAGTCCGATGTGGTGCTCGTGATCGGCGCCAATCCGACGGATGGGCATCCTGTTTTCGGCTCGCGGCTGAAGAAGCGGCTGCGCCAGGGCGCGAAGCTGATCGTCATCGATCCGCGCCGTATCGATCTCGTCCGCACGCCGCATGTGGAGGCGTCCTTCCACCTGCCGCTGAAGCCCGGAACGAATGTTGCGGTGCTGACGGCGCTTGCGCATGTCATCGTCACGGAAGGTCTGTTCAACGAAGCCTTCATTCGCGAGCGCTGCGACTGGTCGGAATTCGAGGATTGGGCCGCTTTTGTTGCCGAGCCTCAGCATAGCCCGGAAGAAACCGAAAGCTTCACCGGTGTGCCGGCAGAAGAGGTGCGCGGTGCCGCACGCCTTTATGCCAGGGGTGGTAATGGCGCCATCTATTACGGGCTCGGTGTCACCGAACACAGCCAGGGGTCTACCACGGTGATGGCAATCGCCAATCTGGCCATGGCGACCGGCAATATCGGCCGCCCCGGTGTAGGCGTTAATCCGCTGCGCGGTCAGAACAATGTTCAGGGTTCCTGCGACATGGGGTCTTTCCCGCACGAGCTTCCCGGCTATCGGCATATTTCCGACGATGCCACGCGCGACATCTTCGAGAAACTCTGGGGCGTGAAGCTCAACAACGAGCCGGGGCTGCGTATTCCCAACATGCTCGATGCGGCTGTGGATGGCAGCTTCAAGGGCATCTATATTCAGGGCGAGGACATTCTCCAGTCCGATCCGGATACGAAGCACGTTTCGGCCGGTCTCGCCGCGATGGAATGTGTCGTGGTGCACGATCTCTTCCTGAACGAGACGGCAAATTACGCCCATGTCTTCCTGCCGGGCTCCACCTTCCTTGAAAAGGACGGCACCTTCACCAATGCCGAGCGCCGCATCAACCGCGTGCGCAAGGTTATGTCCCCGAAGAACGGTTATGCCGACTGGGAAGTGACGCAGAAGCTGGCGCAGGCCATGGGTCTTGCGTGGAATTACGCGCATCCGTCCGAGATCATGGACGAGATCGCGGCGACGACACCGAGCTTTGCCGGTGTTTCCTACGACTATCTGGAGGAGAAGGGCTCGGTGCAGTGGCCCTGCAACGAGAAATTCCCGGATGGTTCGCCGATCATGCACGTGGATGGTTTCGTGCGCGGCAAGGGCAAGTTCATCCGCACCGAATATGTGGCGACGGACGAACGCACTGGGCCGCGTTTCCCGCTGCTGCTCACCACCGGCCGCATCCTGTCACAATATAATGTCGGCGCGCAGACACGGCGCACTGAAAACGTCGTCTGGCATGAGGAGGATCGGCTCGAAATCCATCCGCACGATGCCGAACAGCGCGGGGTGAAGGATGGCGACTGGATCAAGCTCGCCAGCCGGTCGGGCGATACGACGCTGCGGGCGCTGATCACCGACCGTGTGGCGCCAGGCGTGGTCTATACGACCTTCCACCACCCCGGCACGCAGGCGAACGTCATCACTACCGACTTTTCCGACTGGGCGACCAACTGCCCAGAATACAAGGTGACCGCCGTGCAGGTATCGCCTTCCAACGGGCCGACGGAATGGCAGGAGGAATATGATGCGCTTGGCCGCCGTTCGCGGCGGATCAGCGGCAAGCTCGAAGCGGCGGAATAAGGAGGGCCGGATGCGCCCGGCCTTGTCACACACAGAGGCGTCGGCCAGCAGCCGGCGCGGGGGAAGAGGTCATGTTGCTCAACCACACCGATGAAAAGCTGGTGAGAATGGCGAACCAGATCGCGACGTTTTTTCTGTCGCAGCCGGAAGATATTCGCATCGAAGGTGTCGCCACCCACATCAACAAGTTCTGGGAACCGCGCATGCGACGCCGGTTCTTCGAGATGGTGGATGCCGGGGCAGGTGATTTTCTGCCGCTTGTGCTTGCCGCGTCGAAGAAGATCAAGCGGCCCGATGATCCGGCGGCCGATGCCGTGGGCCTCGGCGACGATGCCAAGGGCGCGCCGGGCGGCAAAGGACCGATTGCGGGTGAGTCCCTTTCGGAACCGAGCGTCCCGGAAAGCACAGAGGCTTGAGCGGCGTGACCGGATAATCACATTTTCGGCCGGACGGGGGACGTTCGGCGATATCGATGTTCGCCCGGCGGGGCGAACGTGACATGTCCAGACATCCACGAGGGAGGTAATGTCAATGGCAGTAGCAGGTGCGACAGCGGGAGAGGCGGCGCAAGCCGGGTTTTTGGACCGCGAACGAATAATCGCAAGACCGGGTTTCAATCGCTGGCTGGTGCCGCCGGCGGCCCTTGCCATTCATCTATGCATCGGCATGGCCTATGGCTTCAGCGTGTTCTGGCTGCCGCTGTCGAAGGCGCTGCCGGCCACGGACCCCAGTTGCTCCAGCCTTACCCTTCTGGGTGCGCTGTTCACCACTGAGTGCAACTGGCGCGTGGCCGATCTTGGCTGGATCTATACGCTTTTCTTCGTTCTTCTCGGCTGCTCGGCGGCCATCTGGGGCGGCTGGCTGGAAAGAGTGGGGCCGCGCAAGGCCGGCTTCGTTTCCGCCTGCTGCTGGTGCGGCGGCATTCTGGTGGCGGCAGTCGGCGTCATCACGCATCAACTGTGGCTGATGTGGCTGGGCGCCGGTGTCATCGGCGGTATCGGCCTCGGCCTTGGCTATATTTCGCCCGTATCGACGCTGATCAAATGGTTCCCGGACCGTCGCGGCATGGCGACGGGCATGGCGATCATGGGATTTGGCGGTGGTGCGATGATCGGCGCGCCGCTTGCTAATCTGCTGATGAACAACTTCAAGACGGACGTTTCGGTCGGCGTCTGGCAGACTTTCGTGGTCATGGCCCTGATCTATTTCGTCTTCATGATGGCGGGCGCTTTCGGTTACCGCATTCCGCCATCGGGCTGGCGTCCGGAAGGCTGGACCGCGCCTTCCGCCAAAAGCGCCATGATAACCCATCGCCATGTACATCTGCGCGATGCGCACAAGACGCCGCAGTTCTGGCTCATCTGGGCGGTGCTGTGCCTCAACGTTTCGGCGGGTATCGGCGTCATCGGCATGGCCTCGCCCATGCTGCAGGAAATCTTCGCAGGATCGCTGATCGGCTTGCCGGGTGTGGGTTTTGCGGATCTCGATGCAGGGCAGAAGGCGCAGATCGCGGCGATTGCTGCCGGTTTCACCGGGCTGCTTTCCCTGTTCAATATCGGCGGCCGCTTCTTCTGGGCGTCGATGTCCGACAAGATCGGCCGCAAGAACACTTATTTCTGCTTCTTCATTCTCGGCATCATTCTTTATGCGCTGGCGCCGACGCTTGCGACGATGGGTAACAAGGCGCTCTTCGTTCTGGCCTTCGGTATCATCCTGTCGATGTATGGCGGTGGTTTTGCGACCATTCCCGCTTATCTTGCGGATATTTTCGGCACGCAGTTCGTCGGCGCAATCCACGGCCGCCTGCTGACGGCGTGGGCGACTGCGGGCATAGCCGGCCCTGTCGTCGTCAACTACATCCGTGAGGCGCAGATCGCGGCGGGCGTGGCGCCAGGACCCGCGCTCTACACCAGCACGATGTATATTCTGGCGGGCATGCTGGCGATCGGCCTCGTGGCCAATGCCTTCGTGCGGCCGCTTTCGGACAAGTGGTTCATGTCGGATGCGGAGGTCGCGACGCTGCAGGCAAAGACGGCGGCCGCAAATGCCGGCCCGACAGGCTCCTTCGGCATCGGACGTGGCGGGCTGGACACCAAGGCGGCACTTGCCTGGGTTGCTGTCGGTATTCCGCTTCTGTGGGGCGTATGGGTTACCGTGAAGAGCAGCCTTGCGCTGTTCGGCTGAGCCATCAGGCCCGAAAAGCATATGCCGGCGCATGGCCGGCATATGATCTGATAAAAGCGAAAACGTGCAGCTTGCCGGTAAGGCGTCCATCAACGCCAGCTGGCAAGCAGTCCTTCGAGTGTTGCGCGGTCTTCTTTGTCCAGACGGGCAAGTCCCGGCGCACGCACGGGGCCAACCGTCATCCCCAGAATTTCCATGGCTTCCTTCACAACGGTCACATTCGCGCCGTTGCGATATCGTGTCCGCAGCCGTTCGAACAATTCGATCTTTTCGATGATCTTCCGTGCGGCCGGGAAATTGCCGGCCGTCAGAGCGTCATGAACCTGCAGCGAAAATTGCGGCGCGACATTGACGAGACCGGATGTAAAGCCGCGCGCACCAACCGCCGCGAAGGCAGGCGCCCAGCTTTCAGCCAGTCCACAGACATATAGAGCGCCGTTCGGATCGGAAGCGGCAATCGCGCGCGACAGAAGCATGATGTCGGTCGTCGCGAACTTGATGCCGGCGACATTCGGGTGGCCGGCGAGCCTTACCATGTCATCGACCGAAAAGCCGTCCGCCCGGACATAGGCGACCAGCGGCAATTCGCTGCCCTCCGCAAGGCCGATAAAATAGTCGATCTGCGATTGCGGGGCTGCAAAAGGGTCGACCGGCTGATGCGACATGACGGCGGATGCGCCCATTTCTTTTGCCTGACGCGCCATGGAGAGCGCCTCGCGCTGCGAGCGGCCAATCGCCGCCGTAACCGGGGCTTTGCCGCTGACGCCTTTTATCGCAGCCTCATAAACCTTCAGAATTTCCGCGGGCGTCAAGGCGTAGAATTCGCCCGTATTGCCTGCCGCAACGATATTGTGGATGCCTGCCTTCGCGACGCGGGCGTAAACCTCGGCTGTAACACCGGTCTCCACTTCGCCGCTTGCATCGTAAGCCGTTACCGGAACACCGGAGATGCCCTGCAGGGCCTGGCGAAAATCGAATGTCGTCATCAACTGGGTTCCTTAAGATCAAAAGTCATCTTCAGATGGAGAATTTGTGAACGGGTGTGCCGGCGACCGGGGCATCGAATGCGACAACCGTGCCTGCGGTGGTTATTCCGTCCGTCTCGGTGACGAGACTTGTGAGGTATATCGTCTTGAGGTCGGGACCGCCGAAACACGGCATGGTCGGCCCCTTGAATGGCAGCCTGTAAATCTCGAACAATTCGCCGTCCGGTGAAAAACGGTTGAGACGTCCCGCCTGAACGCCGGCGCTCCAGTAACAGCCTTCGCAATCGGTCGCCGCACCGTCCGGCCTGCCTTCATCCGGCGCGAAATCGTGCAGGCGTTCGGCCGGGCCGAGCCTGCCGGTCGCGACATCGAAATCGAACGCCTGATACATGAGGCCGCTGCTGTCGGAATGGTACATGCGCCTGCCGTCCGGGCTCCAGGCAAGCCCGTTCGATGTGAACATGTCGCCATCGATGATGCATTCGATGCCGCCATCCGGGGCGACGCGATAGAGGCGGGCATTGCCTGTCTGTATCGCGGCCTCGTCGCGGGTCCCCACCCAGAAATGGCCGTCCGGACCGACCTTTCCGTCGTTGAGGCGGCTGTCGGGCCGCCCGTCGTCCGGGTCGCAGAGAAGATCGAGCTTGCCGCTCGCGGGATCGAGAAGATGCACACCGGTCTTGAGGCCCGCCACGATCAAGCCATTGTCGCAAAGGCCGAGACAGCCCACCTGGGCGGGCATGTCGTATCTGTCGAGTTTTCCACCGGGATGCAGGCGAAAAATGGCAGGCGCGAGAATATCGACGAACCACAGATCGCCGGTTCGCTCGTCCCAGGCAGGCGATTCGCCGACCTTCAGCGGGGTATCGATCAGGGAACGGAGCTTCGGTTCTATGACGTGTGGCTGGCTCACTGGTTCCTCTCCCTCATCCGCCCTTTATGATTCTGTTTTCGACATTGCAGGGTGCGGCCTAGCTGCCGACGCCCTGAAACATGCGGGCGCGCGCCTTCAATATGTGGTCTTTCATCGCGTCATGCGCGGCCTGCTCACGCCGCGCAAAAATCGCTTCCACGATGGCCGTGTGCTCGTTCTGGACTTCGCGCACATGCTGCGGCGTCCGCTTGAGGCTGAGGCTGCGTGTCACCGACTGGCCGATGGCGAAATGGGGCTTGAACCAGATCCGCACCGTGATGTGGAACTGGTTATGGCTCGCCTTCGCGATGGCTTCGTGCAGGGCGAAGTCTTCCTCCGCGCCGAGATCGTTGCGCTCGAGACACTGTTCCAGCGCGGCTATCGCCTGCTCGATACGCACCCTGTCCGCTGCCTGCCAGTTGCGCGCCGCAAGCTCGGCCGCGGAAGCCTCCAATCCGGCCCTGAACTCAAAAAAACGCTGCACGTCGGCCAGCGAGCCGACCGGCACCTGTTGCAACACGGAAGAATCCGGCTGCTGGCGTACATAGGAGCCGGATCCCTTTTGCGAAACGATAAGCTCGTCGTTCCGAAGCCGCTCCAGCGCTTCCCGCACAACCGGCCGCGACGCGCCAAACAGCGACGCCAGATTCTGTTCCGATGGCAACCGCTCGTTCACGGGAAACCGCCCGTCCGAAATCATGCCCACGATTTTTTCGTAGATGATGTCGCTCAGCCGAGTCTCGCCTCGAGCGGCGGCAGATGCAGTGTGATTGTCCATCAGCAGCCCTTCCGTTGCAAATCGCTGAAGTTAATGGGTTTCCTGCATTTCAATCGCAACAGAAATACCGGGGTTTTTGTGAGCGAGAGGGCTGTCGTGTCGATTTTTTCTTCAAGCCTGATCCTGAAAACCGGCCTACAAATAAAAAAGATGTAAAAATCTGTCAATACTTGTAATCATCTGAAAACGCTCATATGGTCTGCCCCTGCCGATGGAGGATCGGCGTGCTGGCTGGCCGGGAGGGCCGTCGCGGTTCGGTGGAAGCCGTTTCGCTGCCGGTGATTTTTTGGGAGGATTGTCGATGCGCGATGGCGAAGCATTTTCACTGGGCGTAACGCGCCGAACCTTTATGGCGGGTGTTGGCGGCGTGGCCGCCCTTTCCGTCATCGGGACCTCGGCGCGGGCTGCCGCCGGCAAGCAGGCGCCGGAACTGGAGGCGCTGGTAAAGGACGGCAAATTGCCGCCTTTGGCCGAACGTCTGCCGAAAAATCCGATGGTGGTGACGCCGCACGAGAAAATCGGCACCTATGGCGGCACATTGCGCCGTGGCCTGCGCGGTTCGTCGGACCATAACGGCATCCTGCGCATGGTCGGCAATCAGGGCCTTGTCCGCTGGAACATGGATTTCACCGAGGTTCTGCCGAACCTTGCGGTGAAATGGGAAGTCAACGACGATGCCTCGCAATTCACCTTCCATTTGCTGGAAGGCGCAAAATGGTCGGACGGCCACCCCTTCACCGCCGATGACGTGGTGTTCGCCATCGAGGACTGCATCAAGAACAAGGAGCTTTACAGCGCCACACCGGCGCAGCTTTCCGTGGCCGGCAAGGCGGTCGATGTCGAAAAAGTCGACGATTTTACGGTAAAGTTCAAATTCGCCGCGCCGAATGCGCTTTATCTCGAAAACCTCGCCACGCCGCTCGGCCAGCATCCGACACTGTTTCCCAAGCACTATTGCAGCAAGTTCCTGCCGAAATACAACACGGCGCTCGATGCCGATGTGAAGGCGGCGGGTGTCTCCAGCTGGACCGAGCTGTTCCGCGCCAAATGCGGCGATATCGAAATTCCGTCCCGCTGGTCGAATGTCGACAAGCCGACGCTTGATCCATGGGTGGTGAAAGAACCCTATTCCGGCGGTGCGACACGCGTGGTTATGACCCGCAACCCTTACTTCTGGCAGGTCGATACCGAAGGCAACCAGTTGCCCTATATCGACGAAATCAATTTCGGCATTTCGCAGGATGTCGAATCGCTGATGCTGAACGTCATTTCCGGCAAGATCGACATTCAGGAGCGCCATATCAGCGTTCTCGCCAACAAGCCGACCCTGTCGCAGAACATGAAAAAAGGTGACTACCGCCTGCTGACTTTGGTGCCGTCTGCTGCGCAGCAGTGCCAGATCTACCTGAACATCACCCACAAAGACCCGGCAATGCGCAAGATGTTCGCCGACAAGTCGTTCCGTCAGGCATTGTCCATCG
This sequence comes from Agrobacterium sp. CFBP 3001, assembly GCF_027871605.1. NCBI lineage: Bacteria > Pseudomonadati > Pseudomonadota > Alphaproteobacteria > Hyphomicrobiales > Rhizobiaceae > Agrobacterium > Agrobacterium sp. CFBP 3001. Next base: position 86,823 of record NZ_JAQAHD010000017.1, on the reverse strand, counting down.
CGCTCAACCGGCAGGAAATCATCGACATCGTCTATTTCGGTCAGAGCGAGGGTTATCAGGCCGGGCCGCGCCCGACACATCCCTGGTACAATGAAAAGCTGGCGCGGCAATTCACCGAATACGATGCGGACAAGGCGAACGAGCTTCTCGACAAAGCCGGTTACGACAAGAAGAACGGCAACGGCATGCGGTTGCGGCCTGACGGCCAGCCCGTCTTCTTCTCGATTGACGTCATCCCGACGCTCTATCCCGATCTGGTCGATGCGCTGGAACTGGTGAAGGCGCAATGGGCGCAGATCGGCGTCGACATCAAGGTCAACACCATCGAACGCGCGCTCTATTACACGCGCGGCGATGACAACGCCCATGATGCCGCCGTCTGGCCCGGTCCCGGCGGTCTCGATCCGATGCTCGATCCGCGCGATTTCTTCGCCTTCCATCCGCAGGGGTCGCGTTACGCTATTCCGTGGGCGCTCTGGTACACGTCGAATGGCCAGAAGGGCGAAGAGCCGCCGGAAAGCCAGAAGCAGCGCTTCAAGCTGTTCGATGAGGCGCGCTCGACGGCCGACCTTGCCAAGCGCGGCGAGAAGATGAAGCAGATTTTCGACATTGCGGCGGAAGAGTTCGAGACAATCGGCCTCTGCCTTGCGGTGGGCGGTTTCGGCATCATCCGCAACAATCTGCGCAACGTGCCCGAGACCGAACCCGACAGCTGGTCGTGGCCCAATCCCGGCCCGGCGCTGCCGCAACAGTTCACCTTCACAAGCTGATATCGCCACATGGGCGTCGCTGCCGCAACGCGGCGACGCCTCTCAGGTTGTTTCGACCACCCACAGCCGCCTCCTTAGTGGAGGGCGGCGCGTGCGGCACAATGTGATTGCGAGAACGACATGCTGCTTTTTATCGTAAAACGCCTGCTGTGGATGATACCGTCCCTGTTTGCCGTCAGTTTCCTTGCCTTTGTCCTGATCCAGCTGCCTCCCGGCGACTATGTGACGACCTATATCGCCACACTGGCCGCCTCGAACGAGGTCATCGACCACAATACGGCGGCGCAGCTGCGCGAACGTTTCGGTCTCGATGACCCGATGATCGTGCAATATCTGAAATGGATATGGGGCATCGTCAGCCGCGGCGATTTCGGCATTTCGTTCGAATGGCAGCAGCCGGTTTCAGGCCTCATCTGGGAGCGCATGGCGCTGACGCTGGTTCTGGCCATCGCAAGCCTTCTTGCAACCTGGGCCATCGCGCTTCCCATCGGCGTCTTCTCCGCCGTGCGCAAATATTCGATTGGCGATTATCTTTTCACCGCCTTTTCCTTCTTCGGCCTTTCCATACCCTCGTTCCTGCTGGCGCTGGTGCTGATGTATGTCGCGGCGGTGGAGTTCGGGGCCGATGTCGGCGGGCTGTTTTCAGCCGAATACGAGACCGCCTCATGGAGCATCGCCAAGATGATGGACCTCATGGCCCATATCTGGCTGCCGGTCGCCATTCTCGCGGTGTCTTCCACCGCAAGCCTCATCCGCGTCATGCGCGCCAATATGCTGGATGAGTTGCCCAAGCCCTATGTCACCACCGCGCGGGCAAAAGGCTTGTCGGAGTTCAAGCTGCTGACGAAATATCCGCTCAGAATTGCGCTCAATCCGTTCATCTCCACCATTGCATGGCTGTTGCCCAATCTCATTTCGGGCTCCGTGGTTGTCGCCATCGTGCTCAACCTGCCAACGGCCGCGCCGCTGCTTTTGCAGTCGCTGATGGCGCAGGACATGTATCTCGCCGGCGCTTTCGTGCTGCTGATCTGCGCGCTGACGCTGATCGGATCGCTTATCAGCGACATCCTGCTTGCGCTGGTCGATCCGCGCATCCGGCTCGAATAGGAGGGCGCCATGAGCGATATCACCATGACCACCAATGCCCGGCAGGACCGCGCCGCCGTCGCCTCGCAGTGGCAGCTCATCTGGTGGGCCTTCAAGCGCCACAAGCTGGCGATGGCAGCCCTGTTCATCACCGTCGCCATGTATATCGTCGCGCTGGTGCCCGGCTTTTTCGCCATCAACGATCCGGTGTTGCAGAATGCGCGGGCGACCTTCCATCCGCCGCAGCGCGTCCATTTCATCGATACCACCGAGGGTTTCTCGCTCGGGCTGCATTATTATCCGCTGAAGCTGACCCGCAATCCTGAAACGCTGGCGGCGGTCTTCGTTGAAGATACGGCGAAGAAAATTCCGGTCCAGCTTTTCGGTCGCGGTTACGAATATTCCGTATTTGGCCTGTTCACCACGGATATACATCTGTTGGCCTCCACCGATAAAACGCGCCCGCTCTTCCTCTTCGGTGCGGATCGTCTCGGCCGAGATGTCTTCAGCCGCGTGGTGCAGGGGGCGCAGGTCTCCCTGTCCATCGGTCTTGTCGGCGTGTTCTTCTCACTGCTGCTTGGCGTCGTTCTCGGAGGCATTTCGGGATATTACGGCGGCCGCATCGATTTCGTCATGCAGCGCGTGATCGACTTCGTGCTGTCGCTGCCCACCATTCCCATCTGGCTGGCGCTGGCCGCCGCTCTGCCGCAGGGCTGGCCTGCCACGCTGCAATATATGATGATCACCATCATCCTGTCGCTGACCGGCTGGGCGCAGCTTGCCCGCGTCGTTCGCGGCCGGTTCCTGTCGCTCAGGACCGAAGAATTCGTGGCTGCGGCCAGGCTGGATGGCGTGCCGGAAGGGCGCATCATCTTCCGCCATATGCTGCCCAGTTTTTCGAGCCATATCATCGCTTCTGTCACCCTTGCGGTGCCGGCGATGATCCTTGCGGAAACATCGCTGTCCTTCCTTGGTCTCGGACTCCAGCCGCCCACCATTTCCTGGGGCGTGCTGCTTCGCGAGGCGCAGAACATCCGCTCGATTGCGACTGCACCCTGGCTGTTCCTGCCCGGTGTGGCGGTCGTCATTGCCGTCATGGCGCTCAATCTGCTCGGCGACGGCCTGCGCGACGCAGCCGACCCCTATAATAAGTGAGGCCCCGGATGAGCGACATTCTCTCCATGAAGCCAGCCAAGCCGCTGCTTGAAGTCCGTAATCTGGTGACCGAATTTCCGGTCAGAAACGGCGTTTTCCGGGCCGTCAACGACCTGTCTTTCTCCATCGATCCCGGCAAGACGCTCTGCGTCGTCGGTGAAAGCGGCTCCGGCAAATCCGTTACCGCCCGTTCGATCCTGCAGATCATCGACAGCCCCGGCCGCATTGCGTCCGGCTCGATCATCCTCAACCGCGCCGACGGCACGTCTCTCGATCTGGCAAAGCTCGATCCGCGCAGCCGGGCCATCCGCTCGGTGCGCGGCGCCGATATCGCGATGATCTTTCAGGAGCCGATGTCGTCGCTTTCACCCGTGCATACCGTGGGTGACCAGATCACCGAAGTCCTGCGCCTGCATCTGAAAATGAGCAAGGCTGAGGCGCGGGCCGAGGCCATCGAACTGTTGCGGCAGGTGGAAATCCCCAATCCCGAAAAGGCGCTGGATCGTTACGCCTTCCAATATTCGGGCGGCATGCGCCAGCGCGCGATGATCGCCATGGCGCTGGCCTGCAAACCGCAGCTTTTGATCGCCGACGAACCGACGACGGCGCTCGATGTCACCACACAGGCCGAAATCCTCGACCTGATATCGCGGCTGCAAAAGGCGCACGGCATGGCGGTGCTGTTCATCACTCATGACATGGGCGTGGTGGCGCAGATTGCCGATGACGTGCTGGTCATGCATCACGGCGTCGCCAGGGAATATGGCACGGTCGACGAGATATTCCACAATCCGAAAGATCCCTATACCCGCATGCTGATCGGCTCGGTGCTGAAACTGGAGCAGAAGGCGGAAATCCGCCTGGCCCGCCCGCCGCTCGATCTTGCGGCCGCGCCCATCCTCGAGGTCAACGACCTCTCCATGCATTTCGGCGAGATGAAGGCGCTGGACGGCGTATCGATCCGGCTGCTTCCCGGCGAAACGCTCGGCATCGTCGGCGAAAGCGGCTCCGGCAAGACCACGATGGGCCGCTCCATCATGCGTCTCTACGACCCGACCGGCGGCGAAATGCTCTATCGCCGTGCGGATGGTACGGTGGTCGATTTGGCGAAAATCGAGGGTGCGGAGCTGAAAGCCGCGCGGCGCGAATTACGCATGGTGTTTCAGGACCCGTTCGGCTCGCTCAATCCCCGCATGACGGTGGCGCAGGTCATCGGCGAGCCGTTGCTGGTTAACGGCATTGCCAGGGGCAGGGAACTCGATGAACGCGTCTGCGCCCTGATGGAGCAGGTGGGTCTCGATCCGGCCGGGCGTGAACGTTACCCGCACGCCTTTTCCGGCGGCCAGCGCCAGCGCATCGGCATCGCCCGCGCCATCACCCTGAAGCCGCGCATCATCGTGGCGGATGAGGCGACCTCGGCGCTCGATGTTTCGGTGCGGTTCCAGGTGCTGGATCTTCTGATGCGGCTGCAGGATGAGCTGGGGCTCGCTTATATCTTCATCAGCCACGACATCGGCGTCATCCGCTATATGTGCGACCGCGTCGGGGTGATGTATCGCGGCAAGCTGGTGGAAGTGGGAGACGCCGAAAAGGTCTGCAATGCGCCGGATCATCCCTACACGCAGGCGCTTCTTTCCGCCATTCCACGCCCGGACCCGCGGGACCGGGATCGTACCCGCAGATTCCGCTACGTCGAACCATCAGAAGTCAAGAACGGGGCCGTGGCCCGATAGTGCCGGGTCTGTTGCACGCTGTCATTCACGAGGAAGACTAAAAGCATGAAAATCGATCGCATGCGGGTATTCGTCACCCGCGACAAGGACCGGCCCCGCGTCATCGTCGCTCTCGATACCGATGACGGTTTGACCGGCTGGGGTGAATGTTACAATCATGGCCCCGATCTCGCCTTACCACCGATGCTGGACTACCTCTACAGCTTCCTTGCCGGGCAAGACCCGACACGGGTGGAGTATCTCTATAATCTCCTGCTCCAGCAGAACCGCTTTCCGCCCGGCGCGCTCGGTCTGTCGGCAATCTCGGCGCTCGATCATTGCCTCTGGGATCTCGCAGCCAAGGCGGCGGGTGTGCCCGTCTACAAGCTGCTGGGCGGCGAAGTACGCGACCGTATCAAGGTCTATGCCGGTGTCTATACGGCCCCGGATGCGCCGGCGGCAAAGGAGGAATTCGACCGTCTCAACGAGGACTGGGGCTTCACAGCCTTCAAGCTCAGCCCATGGCGCGTCGATATTCACGCCCATCGCTGGGGGGAGGTGGTGCGCAGTTCCGCCGAATATTTCCGCTCGCTTCGCGAAACGGTGCGACCCGACTACGACATCGCTTTCGACGCCCATGCCAAGATTTTCGAGCCAGCGGCCGCCCGCCAGCTTGGCAACGCGCTTGCCCCTTACGATCCGCTGTTCTTCGAAGAGCCTTTGCGTCCGGAAAATATCGAGATGTGGGGAGACCTGAAACAGGGGCTGAACTGCACGCTGGCAACCGGTGAAAGTCTCTATAATCGCAATGAGTTCCTTCGCCTTCTTCAAGTAAAGGGTGCGGATATCATCCAGCCCGACATCTGCGTCGTCGGCGGCATTTCGGAGATGCGCCGCATCGCCACGCTGGCGGAAGCGCATTTCGTCAGCATCGCGCCGCATAACCCGATGGGACCGCTCGCCACCGCCGTCAATGTGCACTTCTCCGCCGCCCAGCAGAATTTCCGCATTCTCGAATACCGGCTGCCGAAAGGGCAATGCTACGTCTATGGCGGCACCGATCTTGAAAAACGCGAGGATGAAACCCGCTATGTCGTCGACCCCTATCTGCCGAAGGACGGATATCTGGAACTGAGGCCGGACCGCCCCGGCTGGGGTGTCGAGATGGATGAAAAAGCCATGCAGGAAGATGGCTATGTTCATTGGCAAAGACGGGTGCCGAAACGGCCTGACGGCTCCTATGCCTTCGCCTGAAACCGTTGCGATTGCCTGCGGGCGGCTCTCTGCCTGCCTGCGCCCCGCCTGGGGTGGCAGAATAACCCATCTGCGGCACTTCGACTACGGCGATATTCTGGTGCCGACAACGGAGCAGGAGTTCGAGCCGTTCAATTGGCCGAGGGCTGGCGCATATCCGCTGTTTCCCTATCACAACCGGCTCTATGGCGGGTCCTTCGTCCACGCAGGTGTCCGCCATGACCTGCTGCCGCATCCGGCGCTTGCGCCTGACGCCATGCATGGCCCGGCTCATCGGCGGCCGTGGGAGATTTCATATCTGTCTTCGGATTGGGTCTCACTGGTCTTGGACTACGAGGCTGACGGAGAGTGGCCTTTTTCCTTCCGCGCCGAGCAGTCTTTTCTGCTGGAAGATGCCAGCCTTACCGTCGAACTGTCGATAACCAATTTCGCGAATGGGCCAGCGCCGATGTCGCTGGGCTGGCATCCCTATTTTGCCGCCGGGCTCGGTTGCGACGCGCGGACGGACGCCAAACTGCAATATCCTCTGGACGCGCAGAACGTGCCAACCGGCCAGCCGCCGGCACCTCGCCCGAAACCCGCCATTCCCGCCGCAACGGGATACACATTGCATTTCACCGATTGGTCAAGCGCACAGGTAGACTTCGACAGGTTTTCACTACGGCTCGAAGCCGATACCGTTTTCGGCCATCTCGCCGTGCACCGCATGGAGCGCTATCTCTGTCTTGAGCCCGTTTCCATGGCCGCCGGAGCGCTTGGTTTGCCGCAGTTACAACGGGAAGGGCCGGGTCTCGCGACGGTTGCCCCCGGCGAGCGCCTGTCGGGGCGCATCAGGCTCTCCATCGATCTTTAGGAGGGGCGGGTGCGTCTATGACGCCCACCCTTCACCTTCAAAAAAAGCCGTATGCCCATATTTTGAGCGCCAATTATTGCCGCTCAAAAATAAGCTTGACGACGGCAAAAATTTCTCACCAAATGAACCAATATAGGATTGGTTCAGTAAATGGTGCGACTTGACGGTGAACCCCAACGATAACTCCAACTACGCGCTGGCGAAGTTGCGGGAGTACATTCAAACGCAGGATCTTGCGAAAGACCGTCGCCTGCCGACGGAGCGGGCCTTCGCGGAAACCTTCAATGTCGGCCGGCGTGCGGTCCGTCGTGCTCTTGAGGTTCTGGAAGCCGAAGGTCTGATCTGGCGACGGCAGGGGGCGGGAACCTTTGTGGGTGAAAAGCCGGACGATTGGTCCGCCCAAGTGACGGAACTGGTCGCCGGCACGGATATCATGGAAATTATGGAAGTGCGCCTGCGCATCGAGCCGCAGCTGGCGCAGCTTGCGGCCATGCGCGCCAAACCCGCCGAGGTGGAACGCATGCGCGCCCTCGTCCAGAAGACCGGCCAGAGCACGGATGCCGACGCCAAGGAGTTGTGGGATGGTTCGCTTCACCGCCAGATCGCCCAGAGCGCCGGCAACAAATTGTTCCTGTCCATCTTCGATGTCGTCAACCGCATTCGCCAGGACGATGCATGGCAATCGATACGGGAACTGGCGCGCCGCAGCGGCACGAACGGCAAGGCTTCCTTCGAGCAGCACATAGCGATCGTCGATGCCATCGCCGATCGCGACCCCGCAAGAGCCGGCGAAGCGATGCGCCAGCACCTTCTCATGCATCAGGAAAGGCTGATCCGCGCCACCTCGCTCGGCTTTCTGGAGGAGAAAACCGGAGAAGACATTGCCGCCCGCAGCACGGGCGATGCCGATAATCCGCTCACGCCGGCCTCATAGGCAGCAGGGCAGAGCTGCCGGCCTTTCAGGGCCGGCCAATGAAAAACAAAGATAACCAGACCAGAGGATAGAACATGAAGAAAATCAAGATATTGACCGCCGCCTTATTGGCCGGTGCATTCCTGTCCACGCCGGCTATTTCGTCCGAATTGCGCATCGGCCTTAACGATGACGCCGACGTTCTCGACCCCGCGCAATCGCGCACCTTCGTCGGTCGTATCGTTTATACCGCCATGTGCGACAAGCTCGTCGACATCTCGCAGGACATGAAGATCGTTCCCCAGCTTGCCACCGAATGGGCCTGGTCCGAGGGCGGCAAGGTGCTGACGATGAAGATCCGCGACGGCGTGAAATTCCACGACGGCGAGACACTGGATGCGGCGGCTGTGGTCGCCACCATCGAGCGCAACATGACCCTGCCGGAATCCCGCCGCAAGAGCGAGCTTTCCTCGGTCGAAAAGGTCGAGGCCACCGGGCCTCTGGACGTCAAATTCACCCTGAAGACGCCTGACGTCACGCTGCTGGCGCAGCTTTCCGACCGCGCCGGCATGATCGTCGCGCCGAAGGCGGCCAAGGAACTGGGCGCGAATTTCGGTTCGAAGCCGGTCTGCGCGGGACCGTTCAAATTCGTCGAGCGCATCCAGCAAGACCGTATCGTGCTCGAGAAATTCGCCGATTATTGGGACAAGGACAAAATTCTGGTCGACAGGGTCGTTTATCTGCCGATCCCCGATACGACCGTGAAGCTTGCCAATCTTCGCTCCGGAGACCTCGATATCGCCGAGCGCATCTCGGCCTCCGATGCCGAGTCCGTCAAGAACGACGCCAATCTGACCTATGCGGATGTCATCGGACCGGGCTACATGGCCATGTATGTCAATATCAACAATGGTTCGCGTGCGGATAATCCGCTCGGCAAGGACAAGCGCCTGCGTCAGGCCTTTTCTTATGCGATAGACCGGGAAGCGATTGGCCAGATCGTCTTTGAGGGCACATCAAAGGCAGGCAATCAGGCCTTCCCGCCCACAAGCCCGTGGTTCAACCAGAATCTGCCGGTGCCGGCGCGCGATATCGACAAGGCCAAAGCGCTGATGAAGGAGGCGGGTTACGAAAAGCTTGACATCGAGCTTCAGCACGCCAACAACACAACGCAGACGCAGATGATGCAGGTCATCCAGTCGATGGTGGCCGAGGCCGGCTTCAACGTCACCCTGAAGGCCACGGAATTCGCGACTCTTCTGTCCGAACAGACGGCCGGCAACTACCAGCTCAGCCGTTCCGACTGGTCGGGACGTATCGATCCGGATGGCAATCTGCATCAGTTCGTCACCTGCAAGGGCGGCATCAACGATGTGAAATATTGCAATTCCGAGGTCGACAAGCTGCTGAACGAGGCCCGCGCCTCGACCGAGGATGCGGTGCGCAAGGAAAAATACGATGCCGCAAGCGTCATCCTCAACGATGACATGCCGATCATCTATCTCGGTCACCAGCCCTATGCCTATGCCATTTCCAACAAGGTCAAGGGCTGGGCGCCGTCGCCGGATGGCATGATCCGCCTTCTCGGCGTCTCCAAGGACTGAACGCTTCGCATGTGCCGCACGGCCTTGCCGTGCGGCCCTCACGAATTGGCACGAACGAGGGCCATGCCATGCCTGTTTATATCGGCAAGCGACTGCTGGTCGCGATCCCGACGCTTCTGATCATCTCCATCTTCGTCTTCTCGCTGCAGAAACTGCTGCCGGGCGATCCGGTCCTTGCCATGGCTGGCGAGGAGCGCGATCCGGCGACGATTGAATTCCTGCGGGAGAAATATCGCCTGAACGACCCTGTGCCGCTGCAATATGTCAACTGGCTGGGCGGCGTGGTGACGGGCGATTTCGGTATTTCGCTGCGCACCAACCAGCCGGTGCTGGAGCTTATCGGCCAGAAGCTGCCGGTCACCATTCAACTGGCGGTTATGGCGATGTTCTTTGCCATGGTCATCGGCATTCCCATCGGCATTCTGGCCGCCGTCAAGAAGAACACATGGATCGACTACACGGCCAATATTGTGGCGCTTTCCGGCCTCTCCATCCCGAACTTCTGGCTCGGCATCATGCTGATCCTGCTGGTTTCGGTCAAACTCGGCTGGTTGCCGGCATCCGGTTATGAATCGATCTTTGTCGATCCCGTCCGCTCCATCGAAACCATGATCATGCCGGCCTTCGTGCTGGGCAATGCGCTTGCGGCGACGCTGATGCGCCATACACGTTCGGCGATGGTGGCGGTGCTCAGTTCCGACTACATCCGCACCGCCCGCGCCAAGGGTCTTTCTCCGCGCGAGATCATCCTGTCGCATAGTTTCCGCAACGCGCTTCTGCCAGTCATCACATTGCTGGCGCTGCTCTTCGGCGAATTGCTGGCCGGGGCGGTTCTGACGGAGCAGATTTTCACCATTCCCGGCTTCGGCAAGATGACGGTCGATGCGGTGTTCACCCGTGATTACGCCGTCGTGCAGGGCATCGTTCTTTGCACCGCCGTCGGCTTCATCCTCATGAACCTTCTGGCCGACATTGCCTATGTCCTGCTCAACCCCCGCCTCAGGGCGACGATCTGAGGCCCCGATATCATGACCGTTCTCGATCAAAACCTCTCCGTAGCGGTAACGCGGCAGGAAAGCCGCGCCTGGAAGAAGATGAAGCGCAACAAATCGGCGCTTGTCGGCATGGTTATCGTGCTGTTTTTCGCAGTCCTTGCCATCGCCGCGCCGATCCTGCCGATTGCCGATCCGGTGGCGACCAGCTGGTCGGCCATCCGCAAGGCGCCCTCGGCCGCCCATTGGCTCGGCACCGACGATCTCGGCCGAGACATCCTTTCACGCATGATCTATGGCGCGCGCGCCTCGCTGATGGCGGGCGTGGTCTCGGTGATGATCGCCGTGGTCATCGGCGTGCCCTTTGGCCTGATTTCAGGCTATTTCGGCGGCTGGGTGGATATGGTCATATCCCGCATCACCGAAGCGCTGCTGGCCATGCCGTTTCTCATCATGGCGATTGCGCTTGCCGCCTTCCTCGGCCCGAGCCTCACCAATGCGATGATCGCCATCGGCCTTTCCGCTATGCCGATTTTCGTGCGGCTGACGCGTGGGCAGGTGCTGGCGGTCAAGACCGAAGATTATGTCGAAGGCGCCAGGTCCATCGGCCTCAACCAAATCGACATCATGACGCGTTACATCCTGCCGAATGTCTTCGCCCCCATCATCGTGCAGGCGACCCTGACGGTGGCGACCGCCATCATCGCGGAGGCGAGCCTTTCTTTCCTCGGCCTCGGCCAGCAGGCGCCTGCGCCCTCCTGGGGTTCGATGCTGAATACCGCGAAGAATTTCCTCAGCCAGGCGCCGTGGATGACGATGTGGCCCGGCATCGCCATCTTCCTCGTCGTCATCGGCTTCAATCTTCTGGGCGACGGCCTGCGCGACGCGCTCGATCCGCGCGAAGCATGATCTTTTACAAGGAAATATCCGAATGAATGAATTCACCACACGCCCTGAAATCCTTGGCACCTTCGGCGTCGTCACCTCAACGCACTGGATCGCATCGGCCGTCGGCATGGCGATCCTCGAAAAAGGCGGCAATGCTTTCGACGCGGCCGTCGCCACCGGTTTCGTCCTCCAGATCGTCGAGCCGCATCTGTGCGGTCCGGGCGGAGATATGCCCGCCGTGTTTTATTCGAAGCAGAAGGACAAGGTGGAAGTCATCTGCGCACAGGGCCCGGCCCCGAGCGGTGCGACGATTGAACATTACACGTCGGAAGGGCTGAAGCTGATCCCCGGCGACGGGCTGCTCGCCACCGTCATTCCCGGCGCTTTCGACGGCTGGATGCTGATGCTGCGCGACTATGGCACGATGAGCGTGCGCGACGTGCTGGAACCCGCCATCTACTATGCCGAGCACGGGCATCCGACATTGCCGCGCGTCTCCGCCACCATCAAGGGTCTGGCCGATTTCTTCGAGAAGGAATGGCCGACATCCCATGAGACGTGGCTGCCGGGTGGCGCGGCACCCGAGCCTCACGCCAATTTCCGCAATCCGGTTCTGGCCGCGACCTATCAGCGGATCGTTACCGAAGCCGAAGCGCGTTCCGGCCGCGAAAACCAGATCGAGGCGGCACGCGATGCCTTTTATCGGGGTTTCGTAGCGGAAGCTATCGACGGTTACGTGAGGACAGTGGAAGTCATGGATGCCAGCGGCGCACGGCACAAGGGCGTGCTGACGGCGCAGGATATGGCCGGGTGGAGCGCGACCGTCGAAGCGCCGCAGACGCTCGACTATCACGACTGGACGATTGCCAAGACGCCCGCCTGGGGGCAGGGTCCGGTTCTGCTGCAATCGCTTGCGCTTCTGAAAGGCTTCGACATTGCGGCCATGGACCCCTCCGGTCCCGATTTCATCCACACCATCGTCGAAGCCATGAAGCTCGCTTATGCCGACCGCGAGGTCTATTACGGCGATCCGGAATTCGGGCAGATCCCGACGGAATATCTCCTGTCGGAAAGCTACAATGCCGGACGCCGCGCGCTGATAAGCGGCGAGGCCTCGCTGGAACTGCGCCCCGGCACCGTGCCGGGTTACGAAAAGCAGGTGGACGCCACCATGGCCATGCTGGCCGAGATGAGCGGCACCGGCACGGTCTACGAGCCGACCATGTCGCATCTGACGGAGAAGCGCGGCGATACGGTGCATATCGATGTCATCGACCGCTGGGGCAACATGGTCTCCACCACGCCGTCGGGCGGCTGGCTGCAATCGTCGCCCATCGTGCCCGGCCTTGGTTTTGCGCTCAATTCCCGCGCCCAGATGTTCTGGCTGAAGGAAGGCCTGCCGACCTCACTTGCACCGGGCAAACGCCCGCGCACCACGCTGACGCCTTCGCTTGCGCTTCATCAGGGGCGTCCCTCCATGGTGTTCGGCACGCCGGGCGGCGATCAGCAGGACCAGTGGCAGCTGCCCTTCTTCCTGCGATATGCCCATCACGGCAAGAACCTGCAGGCCGCCATCGATATGCCGCTGTTCCACACCGCGCATTTTCCGGGTTCGTTTTATCCACGCACCAGTTCGCCGGGTGAAATCACCGTGGAGAGCACGGTGGGCGAAGCGACCCTGCAGGAGCTTCGCCGCCGCGGGCACCGCGTCACGGTTGCCGATGCATGGTCGGTCGGGCGGCTCACCGCCGCGCGTCGCGATGCGGACGGCCTACTGCGCGCCGCCGCAACACCGCGGCTGATGCAGGCCTATGCGGTAGGGCGGTGACACCATGGAGACAAAACCCGTCCTTTCCGTCCGTAACCTCAACACCTCCTTCCTCGTTGATGGCGCGTGGAAGAGCGTGGTGCGCAACGTGTCCTTCGATGTCGCGCCCGGCGAAACCGTCGCGATTGTCGGTGAATCCGGCTCCGGTAAATCGGTGACGTCGCTGTCTCTCATGCGCCTGCTTGCTCCGGCCTCCAGCCGGATCGAGGGGGAAGTGCTGCTCAACGGGCGCGATCTTCTTGCGCTTTCCGAAAGAGAAATGCGCGGCGTGCGCGGCAACGATATCTCGATGATCTTTCAGGAGCCGATGACCTCGCTCAATCCGATCTTCACCATCGGCCGCCAGATTTCCGAAGTGCTCATCCGGCACAAGGGGCTTTCGAGGCAGGAGGCGCGGGCGGAGACGGTGCGGCTTCTGGAAAAGGTCCGCATTCCCAACGCCTCCGGCCGTTTCGACGAATATCCGCACCAGTTTTCCGGCGGCATGCGCCAGCGGGTGATGATCGCCATGGCGCTCGCCTCGCGACCGAAACTGCTGATCGCCGACGAGCCGACGACGGCGCTCGACGTCACCATTCAGGGCCAGATACTCGACCTGATAAAACTGTTGCAGGAAGAGGAGGGCATGTCCGTCCTCTTCATCACCCATGACATGGGCGTCGTGGCCGAAATCGCCGACCGGACGATCGTGATGTATCGCGGCGATGAAGTCGAGACCGGACCGACCGAGGACATCTTCCGGCGTGGCAAGCATCCCTATACGCGGGCGCTGCTTTCGGCGGTGCCGAAGCTCGGCTCAATGCGCGACCGGCAATGGCCGACACGGTTTCCGGTGCTCGACATGAAAACCGGCCTTTCGAGCGAGCCGCAGGAGGTGGCCGGAACAGTTGCGAGCGGGCAGACGCCGGTTCTGTCGGTCCGAAACCTGGTGACGCGTTTTGCCATCCGTTCCGGCCTGCTGGCACGCCAGACGGGTGCGGTTCACGCCGTCGAAAACGTCTCCTTCGATCTGTTTCAGGGTGAAACGCTGTCGCTGGTGGGTGAATCCGGCTGCGGAAAATCCACCACCGGCCGCTCGATCATGCGGCTTGTGGAGCCGACGGCCGGCGACGTGTCGCTCGATGGTTACGACGTGATGCGGCTCGATACGGTCGGCCTGCGCAATATGCGCAAATCCGTGCAGATGATCTTTCAGGACCCGTTCTCCTCGCTCAATCCGCGCATGACGATAGGCACGGCTATTTCCGAGCCCTTCATCAAGCACAAACTCGGCAGCAGCAGACAGGCGAAGGAAAAGACTGCCGATCTTCTTGAAAAGGTAGGCCTGTCCGCCGATATGGCCAGCCGCTACCCCCATGAATTTTCGGGCGGCCAGCGCCAGCGCATTGCCATTGCCCGTGCGCTTGCGCTCGATCCGAAGGTTATCGTCGCCGATGAGAGCGTCTCGGCGCTCGATGTTTCCATCAAGGCGCAGGTCTGCAACCTGCTGCTCGACCTGCAACAGAGCCTCAACCTCGCCTTCCTGTTCATCAGCCATGACATGGCGGTGGTGGAGCGCGTCAGCCATCGTGTGGCGGTGATGTATCTCGGGGAGATTGTCGAAATCGGGCCGCGCGCGGCGGTTTTCGACAATCCGCAGCATCCCTATACGAAAAAGCTGATGTCCGCCGTTCCGGTGCCGGACCCGGCAAGGCGCGGGATAAGGCGCGGCATATCCAATGACGAGCTGAAAAGCCCGATACGGGCCATGGGATATGAAACGCCGGTGCGAAACTACAGGACGGTTTCGCCCGGCCACCTGGTGCAGGTGGCCTGAGACGACGGCTGCTGTATGAATGCTCCGAAGAAGAAGCCGCTATGCGGGGTTCTTGGGCGGAACGCCGCGCAGGTGCTCCATAAGATAGGCATGGGTCGCGGCATTGGCGACGATCAGCGTACCGGTCTTTTCATAGAACTCGGGTCCGCGGCCCCACCAGTCGGTCACGATGCCGCCGGCCTCCTGCACCAGCAGAATGCCGGCTGCCGTGTCCACGAAGCCCGTTTCCTCATAATAGCCGGTCAGCCGGCCGCAGGCGACGTAAGCGCAGGAATTGGCGGCGCTGCCGACCACGCGGACCGCGCCAATGGGCGCGCGAATGGCGTCGAGGCGCTGATAGGCGCCGGGATAAAGCTGGAGATTGGGCGTGGGCAGGCCGGTGCCGACGCACATCAGGGCGACATCGGTGCTGGCATTGACCCGCAGCCGCTCGCCGTTGAGATAGGCGCCGTCTCCCTTGATCGCGGTGAACATCTCGTCGGAAACGGGATTGTAGACCAGCCCGCAGATCGTTTCATTGCCGCGGCGAAGCGCGATGGTAATTGTATAGTGCTGGCCGAAGATGAAATTGGTGGTGCCGTCGATGGGGTCGACCAGCCAGCGGTGATCCTGATCCGCCCCTTCGACAGGCGCGAATTCCTCGCCGGTCAGTGCCCAGGGATATTGCCCGAGCAGGCGGTCGCGGATCAACGTTTCGGAATCCCTGTCCGCATCGGAAACGAAGTCTCCCGGTCCCTTGACGCCGATTTCGATCTCGCGGAAGCGCCTGAAATGGTCGAGCGTCAATGCGCCGGCTTCGCGGGCGGTGGCGACCATATGGTTGAGGATGGTGCTGTAATTGACTGTCATCGGCTGAAAACCTCGGCGAGCCCTTCCGGATCGTCGGTGGTGATCTGGTCCACCTTAAGCCGCAGGAGGCGTTTCACCTGTTCTATGGATTGCGGTGTGACGCTGTTGATCGTCCAGGCGTCGACCCGGCGGCCGGCGGCATGGATGGGGGCGATGATATCGACACCCGCATCCTCGGCGGCAAGCACGATCTCGTAGGCGAGGTAGATCATGTCGGCATCGGGGGCCGTGGCAAGGGCGTCTGCGATGAAGCTCGGATAGTTTCCGCTTGCCTTCAGGGCGGCTAGCGTGCCGCGATGGCAGGGATCATATCCGGTGCGAAGGCCGGGGGCTGAGCCGGCAAGCGTCGCGATGGCGTCGAAATCGCCGCCCGACAGGATCACCGACTTTGCTATTGGCGAAACGCTCGCCCCGAAGCCGGCGACCACCTGCGGGGTAAGCGCCTGCCGGTCTTCCTTGAAATCGAGCTGAAGCAGGGCGTCAGGATGAACGGTGCCCTCGGCAAGCAGGGCGCAAAGGTCTTCGAGCAGCATTACCTTCGCATCGATGGGCTGGCCGTCATTGTCGCGCAGGTGGAGCTTACGCAGGGTGGCGGCGGATGTGTTGCGCACCCGGCCGGTGCCGGTGGTCTCCCGCTCCAGCGTCCGGTCATGCAGGACGGCGCAGCCATGGTCGGCATGGATGACGAGATCGACCTCGATGCTTGCACCGAGCCGCATCGCCTCGATGATGCGCTCGCCGGTAAAGACCGGATCGCCAGCGCGGCGGCGGGCGCGATGCCATTTGAGCCATGTTCTATGGCCGTCGCGGTCGATAAGGATCGGCTGGCTCATGTCAGCTCCGGTAGATTGGGCGGTTGTCGCGATAGGCCGTGACGGCACGGGGCGAAATCTGTACGCCCTGTCCCGTCTGGAACATATCCGGGTGAGCGACCATGGATTTGATCCTTGTACCATCGGCAAGATCAAGGTCGACAAGGCCATGGGTGCCATAATCCGTCACCCGGTGCACATTTGCTTCCGGCGTTTCGGAAATCGTCAGATCGATGGCTTCCGGGCGAACGGCGAGAATGGCCGGTCCGTCGGAGACCGGAAGCGGCAGGCTGAAGTCGGCGCGCATGAAGTTTCCGTCTGAAACCGCGCCCTCTATCAGGTTCATGGTGCCGATGAAGCCGGCGACGAACGGGGTCTGCGGTTCGCGGTAGATGACGTTCGGCCGGTCGATCTGTTCGGTCTTGCCGTTCGCCATCACGACGATGCGGTCGGCCATGGAAAGGGCCTCATCCTGGCCGTGGGTGACGAACAGCGTGGTGATGCCGAGACGTTGCTGAATATCGCGCACCTCTTCCCGCAACCGCTCGCGCAGATGCTGGTCGAGGCTGGCGAAGGGTTCGTCGAGCAGAAGTATTTTCGGCTCGAGAACCAGCGAGCGGGCGAGCGCTACGCGCTGCTGCTGGCCGCCGGAAAGCTGGCCGGTAGCGCGCTCGCCATAACCGGAAAGCCCGACGAGCTCGAGCACGGCCTCCACTTTCTCTCTGATGACGGCAGCCGGCATGCGGCGCAGCTTGAGGCCGAAAGCTAGGTTTTTGAAGACGTTCATGTGGCTCCAGAGCGCGTGGCTCTGAAACACCATGCCGGTCGGCCGCCGCTCCGGCGGCAGGTGGGTGACGTCTTCGCCATCGATGGTGATCTGCCCGCCCGTCGGCTGCTCGAAGCCGCCGACCATGCGCAGCAGCGTCGATTTGCCCGAACCGGAGGGGCCGAGAAGGCAGACGAGTTCACCATCGGCGACATCTAGCGAGAAGCTGTCGACTGCCTTGGTCCCGCCGGAATAGGTTTTCGTGACCTGGCGGATGTGAAGTACGGACATGATGATTTCCTAACCGCCGAAACCGCGGGCGAATGCGCCGCCACCGATGACGCGGCGGGCGAACATGAGGGCAATGAAGGACGGCACCCAGAGCAGGACGGACAGGACCGCGCCATACTGGATGACCATCTGGTTGTTGATGTAGCTGATCATCAGCACCGGCATCGTTCGGATGCCGGGCGCACCGATCAGCCATGCACCTTCCGTCTCGTAAAAAGTGCCGACAAAGCTCAGCAGCACGGCGGCGGCGATGGTCGGTCCCGCCTGCGGCAGCGTAATCGACCAGAAGACCCTGAGCGGACTGGCGCCAACATCACGGGCCGCCTCTTCCATGCGCCGGTCGACAGCCTGAAATGCCGCCACGGGAATCCAGATCATGAACATCAGCGTGCCGACTAGCTGGATGAGAACGACGCCCCAGAACGTGCCGATGAGGTTGAGCTGCAGGAAAATGGCGGCAATCGCCACCAGAAGCCCGAATTTCGGGAAGGCGTGGCCGGCAAGGAAGGAGAAGAACAGCAGGTTGCGGCCGGGAAAGCTCATGCGCGCAAAGGCATAGGCGGCGGGAAGGCAGATCATCGCTGAAAGCAGCGTTACCACCGTTGTCAGCCGCAGGCTCAGCATCAGCGCGTTCCACACGTCGGCGCGGCCGAGCGTCTGGCCCCAGAAGCGGAAACCGAACTGCTGGGGAATGACGTTGGGAAAACGCCAGACCTCGGTGAATGCCCAGGTGCCCACGACAAGCAGCGGCCCGACGATGGCGACGGTGAGAAGGGTGGCGAAAAATATGCCGGGCCAGTCCATGCGCGTTCGCGCCGGCGTGAGGGTCGTCATGTCATTTCCCCTGGTTGCGTGCGACCGAACGCACGTAGAACAGGCCGAATGCGATGCAGAAACCGAAAGCGATGACGGCCTGGGTCATGGCGCCGATGGGATCCTGCACTTCGCGCAGCGTGCGCTGCATGAAGGGGCCGAGCATTTCAGGAGAGGCCGGTCCGAGAAGATAGGGCAGGGTGAAGGAGGAGAAAATGCCGAGCACCGAAAAGGAAAGCGCCACGAGGATGGAATTGGAAATGCGCGGCAGGATGATATGCCAGAAGACCTGAAGCGCATTTGCGCCCACATCCCGCGCTGCCTCCACCGACTGGTTGGCGACGCTGCCAAGCCCCGCGAGCAGGATGAGAACGGTCAGCGGAATATTGTCCCAGACGAGACCGATGACCGGTCCCCACGGGGTGAGATAGGGCGTGCGGATTTTCGGCAGGTCGACCGCATTGAGCAATATATCCACCATGCCGTTGGGCCCGAGGACACGGATGAAGGCGAAGGCGAGGATGATCGAGGGCACGAACATCGGGAAGATGGCGAGCGCCTGCACATAAGCCGAAAGGCGACCTTGCGAAAAGCGCAGGTAGAGCGCGATCGGCAGGCAGATTACGAGCAGGAGGATCGCGCAGACCATGGTCGTCCACAACGTCACGGCAAGATTGTCGAGGCTGTAGCGGTCCGAGAAGAAGAAGCCGTAGCTTGAAAGATCGAAACCCGTTTCACCGTTCGCTCCGGTGCGCCAGACGGTGCGGCCGATGGCGTTGATGGCAGGCCAGATGACGAGCCAGATCATCAGGAACACGGGGATGGCGACGAGCAGGAGGCCGACTGGCCTCCTGCCTGCCGAATTGTCGATGTGCGGGCGAACCGCTCCTTCCGCAACCTCGGTCACGACTTGCGGTCGACGTTGGGAGCGACGTTGCGATACCAGCCATCATTGATGGCGGTTTCCCATTCGCCGGCCGGGAAGGTCGGAATGGTCTGCGGGATGATGTCGGCGAAACGCTTGCGCAGTTCGGCCGGCACATAGTCCCAGGAAACGCCGGGAAAGCCGCCGAGTTCGGTGAGGATCGCGCCCTGAATTTCTTCCGACAGCACGAAATTGGCGAGCTTCAGGGCAGCATCGCGATTGGCGCCG
Organism: Agrobacterium sp. CFBP 3001; assembly: GCF_027871605.1. Classification (NCBI taxonomy): domain Bacteria; kingdom Pseudomonadati; phylum Pseudomonadota; class Alphaproteobacteria; order Hyphomicrobiales; family Rhizobiaceae; genus Agrobacterium; species Agrobacterium sp. CFBP 3001. The sequence continues at coordinate 67,268 of NZ_JAQAHD010000017.1, read as the reverse complement.
TTGGCAAGCACCACGGCGCGCGAGAAATCACCGCAAAGCGCCAGATCCTGAAGCTGGACGAGGCCAGTTTCTTGCGGCAGAACGCCCTGATCGATGGCCTTCAGCACCTGATCGGACCAGACAGGGGTCATGGTGACGACGCCCTGCGAAAGCAGCTGCAGCGACTGTGTGTTGCCGGAGGAATATGCGCCCTTGTCATAGAGCGACGGGGCGATATCGTTCAGCAGCGCCCATGCCTTGCCGAGAGCCTTGTCACCGGCTTCCTGCGTGTAATTATCGACCGTGAAGGCCTTGGGGTCGAGGCCGTTGGCCTGGTGGATGGCGCGGCGGACGAAGTTACCGCCGGAGCCGCCCTTGTCGGGACGGTTATAGACGAACTGGCCGGGATTGGCCTTGATCCACTTGACGAGCTCATCCCAGGTCTTCGGTGCATCCGCCGGCTTGAGCTTGCTGGTGTCATAGGCGAGCAGAACCTGGCTGCCGCGATAGGGCAGGCTATATTCGCTGCGGATGGCAAGCGGATTGACGCGCGAATAGTTGGAGAGGCCGGCTTTCGCCATGTTCACATAGATGCCGGCATCGATGCCGCCGGTGGGCAGCAGCGGATCGGCCGTTTCGAAATAATCGGCCTGCGGATCGGTGCCCGTCTGCTTTGCGGCGATGGCGCGCTCGCCGATGGCGGTGATACCCGCGCTGTCGCCGGCATCGACGAGGTTGAGCTTCAGGCCGGGATTGGCGGCTTCAAAGGCGGGCTTGATCGTATTGGACCAGAAATCGAGGATATTCGTATCCGAACTGGTGTACCAGTCGATCGTGCCCGGAGCGGCGAAGCTTATGCGCGGTGCAAGGGCGAGACCGGCGGCGGCGCCTGCGGCGGACATCATAAAGGTGCGGCGTTTCATCTATGTCTCCGATGTTTTCGGCGCGAGTGGAACTGCTGAGCGCTGACCCCGGGGAAGATGGGGAAGGCTCTGGCCGGTCGTTGCACAGCCGTGCATTTTTTGAACGGGCCGGCGGCGGTTCTAATGTCTTTCCATAACGCTTTCGTGACGGTTGCTGCCGACAGCATCGCCGGCGCACACTGTTCGTGTCGCCGTTCGAAAGCAGGCCCTACTCAAGGCGTTGCCGGGCAGGTAGAGTGATCGCGATTGGATTGGAGGGAGGGGAGCGATGATTGCAGCCTATATCGACGAACTTATCATGTTCTGTGCCGGCCTATGGATGACATGTGTCGGCTTCGGTTATCTGCCGCTGTCAAAAAACATGGTCAGTCAGCCGCCGGTTGTTCGTCACTTCAGATGGATGGGACCTCTGCTGATCGTTATTGCTGCCGTTCTGGCCGCGGCCAGCTGACCGGAGAATCTGCCGCAAAGAAAAACCCCGCCGAAGCGGGGTCTTGTCTTACCAGGGCTGACGTCCATACCAGTCGTCGATGTCTTTCCTGGCCCGGTCCTTTTCGTAACCGTAGCGCTCCTGAATCTTGCCTTCGAGCTGTTCGCGCTTGCCGTTGATGACGTCGAGGTCGTCGTCGGTGAGTTTACCCCACTGCTCCTTGACCTTGCCCTTCATCTGCTTCCAGTTACCTTCAACGCGGTTCCAATCCATTGGTGCTCTCCCTTTTTTGGCTTGCACTGGTAAATGTCCGAACCTCCGCAGGGTTCCGCCGAGCGGCCGAAATGTTCGGCGTAACTGTGGCCTGCTGCCACGAAAAGATCACGATTCATTCAGCCGCAGTTCACCCGGCGGGGCGCTAAATCCTCTCATCCCACAAGGAGGGAGATAAGATGCGCAAGATGATTCTAACCGCCGGATTAATTCTCGGCGCCCTGTTCGGCACCGGCACCGGCGCCAACGCCATGCCTGTCGGTCAACCGTCTGCACCTTCGGCATCCCACATTCAAAAGGTGGATTATGCCTGTGGACGCGGCTTCCATTTGACCCCGCGCGGCTATTGCCGTCCGAACGGACCGCGTTATGAGCGCGGCTGGGACCGGCGCGACCGCTGGGAAGCTCGCCGTGAATGGCGCGAGCGTCAGGCCAGACGCGAATGGCGTGAGTGGCGCGACCGCAGAGATTATCGCGACTACCGCGATCGTCGCGATTATTATCGATACTGATCGGGCAAGGCCCTCTCCACGTCGGGAGGGCCTTTCTCATATGGGCCGGTGAGGTCCTTCCGCTCTCGGGGAAGGTGTGAATACAGCGTCCCTGCTGCAAATCAGCATGGGCTTAGACAGAATTGCCTTCGATGTGAGGAAACCCGGACGGCAGTTCGGGGTTAGTCCCGTATCACCGTTCATAAGGAGGATACGATGGACATCACCAGACGCACGATTCTCACCGCCGGTGCAGCAACCGCCGCCGCTGCAATCTTTCCCCGCCCGCACGTCGCGCGTGCCGCACTGCCCTTGATGCAGCCCAAACTTCCTTTCGCCGATGCCGATCTCGCGCCAGTGATTTCGGCGAAAACGGTGGGTCTTCATTACGGAAAACACCACAAGGCCTATTACGACAAGCTGAATGCGCTTGCCGCCGGCACGCCCTATGCCGACATGGAGCTTGCAGATATCGTGACGACATCCGCCAAGTCGAAAGAGGCGGCCGACGTCAAGATCTTCAACAATGCCGCACAGGCGTGGAACCATGTCGCCTATTGGGATCAGTTCGTACCGGGCGGGCCGAACCGGCCGACGGGCGATCTCGCCGCTTCGGTAGACGAGACCTTCGGTGGCTATGATGGTTTCATCAAACGTGCGGTCGATGTTTCCGATACGGTCTTCGGCACCGGCTGGGTGTGGCTCACGCGCGGCGACGACGACCGGCTCGCGCTGATCGGATATGAGGACGGCAAAAATCCCGTCGCTGTCGGTCGCCCGGCCTATCTCGGCATCGACATATGGGAGCATGCCTATTACGTCGATTATGAAAATCGCAAGGCCGAGCATATTCGCGCCGTGCTCGACAAGCTGGTCAACTGGCGGGTTGTCGAAGAGCGCCTGAAATCATAACGATCCTCTTTCTCCCGAAACCTGCCGGCAGCGGCCGGCCGCCTGCGGGTTGCCCTAAGGTGCATTTTAGCTACTATGCGCCCATGGCGAGGAGGCCATGTTACAGGAGGGTTCATGATTTACCGGTCTTCAAAACGGCGCATGGTTTTGAAACTTGCCGCGGCGGCGGTTTCTTTCGGCATGCTGGGAACGGCTGCGCTCGCGCAGGGCTTCCCCGATCGAACGATTACTCTGGTCGTTCCTTTCGCGGCGGGCGGCTCCACCGATGTGGTCGCGCGTGTTATCGCACAGAAGATGGGTGATGAGCTCGGCCAGCAGATCGTCGTTGAAAATGTCGCCGGGGCCGGCGGCAATCTCGGTGCCGACCGCGTGGCCCGCGCCGATCCTGACGGCTATACGATCCTGATGGGAACGGTTGCCACCCACGCCCTCAACCCGCTCATTCTCAAGACCAAGCCTTACGATCCGGAAAAGGATTTCACGCCGGTTTCGCTGCTCGTGGTGGTGCCGAATGTGCTGGTCGTCAATCCGAAGCTCAACGTCAACAGCGTGGCGGAACTGATTGCCCTCTTGAAGGCCGAGCCGGACAAACATGCCTATGCCTCTTCCGGCAATGGCACCCCGCTGCATCTTTCCGGCGAACTGTTCAAGAGCATGGCCGGCGTCAGCATGCAGCATGTTCCCTACAAGGGCGCAGGCCCGGCGCTCAACGATCTGCTCGGCAACCAGATTTCCATCATGTTCGACAATCTGCCGTCGTCGTCCGGACATATCAAATCCGGCACGTTGCGGGCGCTCGGCGTCACGACCAAGGAGCGCGCCTCGTCCTTCCCGGATCTGCCGACAATCGCCGAGACGGTGCCGGGTTATGAGACCTACACCTGGAATGCGCTCTTTGCGCCTGCCGGCACGCCGGCCGAGGTGGTCGAAAAGCTGAATGCCGCGGCCAAAAAGGCGCTTGCCGATCCGGGAGTTGCCGCACGCATGGCGGAATTCAGCGCCAAGATCGTCGCCTCTTCGCCGGATGAGCTGAAAACCCACGTTGCGGCGGAAATCGCCAAGTGGGGACCGGTGGTCAAGGACGCGAATGTGCAGATGGACTGACCGGTAACGGCAGATACCATCCGATTTTCCGCCGCACATCCTGCCGGTTGCGGACGGAAATAACGACCTGACGAAATCGTGGCCGATGCCGCTGTCGCATCGGCCGCGATTCATAGTGACGCACCCAACCGGTGTGGCCATTCCGCATCACTCACCAGCCGGTTGCAAAAACCCGCTTGGCAAGCTCCGACGGCTGAGTTACAAATCTCACTACCGCGTCAGATCGAACAAAGGGAGGCGTTGCATGACACCAGCATTCTTCGAAACCCTCCCGCAGGGAATGACCCGACACTAGGTCATATCCATTCGCGGCCCGCCCTGAGCGCGCCCGACATGCGGTTTTACTTTCCCCCATAGCCCGATTGATCTGACGGGATCACTTCGTCTCCCGCCCGGGCTGTGCCATCCAACTTCCGTTTTGAGGACCGGTCGCCGATTATATGGCGCTGGGCTGGTAAAAATGACTCGCAAGAAGCTCGATTTCCGCGCCGATGCCTATCGACATGTGCTCGGCTTTGTTTTCAACCATTGGCGTCATCGGCCGGCGCTGGTGGGTTTCATCATCGTTCTGGTGATTGCCAGCACGCTGGCCGAAGTTATGGTGCCGGTCTTTTCCGGCCAGATCGTCGATGCCATTGCCGGTGGCGCCAGCGTGAGCAATGGGGCGGATAAGGCGCTGCGCGCCTTCGTCATCGTGGTGGCGCTGGGGCTGGTGAGCGTTGTGCTGCGCTGGTTCATCTTCAACGGCATCATCCGGTTGACGCTGAAAATCATGGCGGATGTCGCCAATAACGGCTTCCACAAGGTGCAGCGCTTCTCCACCGACTGGCATGCCAACAGCTTCGCCGGCTCCACGGTCCGCAAGATCACGCGCGGCATGTGGGCGCTGGATTCGCTCAACGACCTGCTGCTCGTCGCGCTTTTGCCATCCATCGTCATGCTGGTGGGCGCCACCATCGTGCTCGGCAGCTACTGGCCGGTCATGGGCCTGATCGTCGGTCTCGGATCGCTGATCTATATCGGCGTTACGGTCGGCCTTTCCATGGGGTATGTGTCGCCGGCGGCAAGGCTTGCCAATGCCTGGGATACCAGACTTGGCGGCGCGCTGGCGGATGCCATCAGCTGCAATTCGGTGGTCAAGGCCTTTGGCGCCGAGACCCGCGAAGAAACGCGGCTGGGCCATGTGCTGTTGAAGTGGGACAACCGCACGCGCAGGACATGGAAGCGTGGCACGCTCAACGGTACGATCCAGAGCTTCATGATGGTCTCCATGCAGGCCGGCATTCTGGGCACGGGCCTCATCATGTGGCAAAAGGGGCTGGCGACGCCGGGCGACATTACCTTCGTGCTGGCGATGTTCTTCGTGCTGCAGGGTTATCTGCGCGATGTGGGGCAGGATATCCGCAACCTGCAACGCGCCGTCAACGACATGGAAGAGCTGGTGCTGCTGGACAAGACGCCGCTCGGCATCGAGGACAGGCCGGATGCGGGGCCTATCAAAATTGGAAAGGGCGAGATCGTCTTCGATCACGTCACCTTCCAGTATGGCGCGCATCCCACGCCGCTTTACGATGACTTTTCGGTCACCATCAAGGCGGGTGAACGGGTGGGTCTGGTCGGCCATTCCGGTTCGGGCAAGACAACCTTCGTCAAGCTCATCCAGCGGCTTTACGACATCGGGTCGGGCGCGATCCGCATCGACGGCCAAAATATCGCAGGCGTCACGCAATCGAGCCTGCGCGGCCAGATCGCCATCGTGCAGCAGGAGCCCATCCTGTTCCACCGCACGCTGGCGGAAAACATCGCCTATGGCCGGCCGGACGCCACGCGGCGTCAGATCGAGCAGGCGGCGAAACAGGCCAGCGCCCATGATTTCATCATGTCCCTTCCCAAGGGTTATGAGACGATGGTGGGTGAACGCGGTGTCAAGCTGTCCGGCGGTGAGCGTCAGCGCGTCGCCATCGCCCGTGCATTCCTTGCGGATGCGCCGGTGCTGATACTGGACGAGGCCACTTCCAGCCTCGACAGCGAAAGCGAAGTGCAGATCCAGCAGGCGATGGAGCGGCTGATGGTCGGCCGCACCACGCTCGTCATCGCCCATCGGCTTTCCACCGTCAGGGCGCTGGACCGGCTGCTGGTCTTCGACAAGGGCAGGATTGTCGAAGAGGGTGACCATCAGGCGCTGATCCGCCTCAATGGCGGCATCTACCGCCGGCTGTTCGAACGGCAGGCGCTGGAGCTGACCAAGGGCCTGGTGGCCTGAAAAAACGAAACGCCGGGGGCATCCTCCCGGCGTTCCCTTCCCGAACATTGACCCCGCGCCACGAACACGCCGCTTTTTTCGCGTAAGGGCGTGTTCTGCGCAACACCAACAGGACGGTGAACCATGGATTTCCACCCGATCACAAAGCCGCAACGCCTTGTCATCAGGGAAACCCATATCCATGCCGCATTCCATCACTCTCTCGGACCTCTCGTGGTCGACACCTGACGGTCATCCGCTCTTTTCTAACATAAATCTTCGCTTCGGACCCGAACGCACCGGCCTCGTTGGGCGTAACGGTGTCGGCAAGACGACGCTTCTGAAACTGATCGCCGGCGAACTGTCGCCGTCCGCGGGCACGGTGTCCGTCTCGGGCAGCGTCAATCTTCTGCGCCAGAGCGTGCAGGTTGTGTCCGACGAGACCGTCGCCGACCTGTTCGAAGCGCGCGAGGCGCTGGACGTGCTTGCCCGTGCGCAGGCGGGAACGGCCACTCTGGAAGAGCTTGAAGACATCGACTGGATGCTGGAGGAGAAAATTGCCGGAGCGCTCGCGCAGGTCGGGCTGGACGCCTTGCCCTCCACGCCGCTTTCGGCGCTATCCGGCGGACAGCGCACGCGGGTCGCACTCGCTGCTCAAATCCATGCCGCGCCGGATTTCCTGATCCTCGACGAACCGACGAACAATCTCGACCGGGACGGACGGTTTTTCGTTGCCGATTTTCTGTCGGGCTGGCGCGGCGGAGCGATCGTCGTCAGCCATGATCGGGAGCTTCTCGAAACCCTCGATGCGATTGTGGAAATGACCACGCTCGGCGCCACCCGTTACGGCGGCAACTGGAGCCACTACCGCGCACAAAAAGCGCTGGAACTGGCCGCCGCCGAACAGGACTTTGCGAATGCGGAAAAGCGTTTGTCGGATGTCAAGCGCCGGTCGCAGGAAGCCTTTGAGCGTAAAGCCCGCCGCGATAGCAGGGGTGCTGCAAAAGCGGCGAGGGGAGACATGCCTCGTATCCTTGTCGGTGCGATGAAAAGGCGTGCCGAAAAGACGAGCGGCGACAACGCCCACCTGGCCAGCCGCCTGACAGCCGAGGCGACGGAAGACCTGAAGACGGCGCGTGAGCGGATCGAAATCCTGCAGGGCGTCAGTGTCACATTGCCGCCCAGCGGGCTGCACGCGACAAAAACCGTGCTCAGCCTGCAAAATCTGACTGCGGGGTATCAGGCCGAACATCCCGTGCTTCGCGATCTGTCCTTCGAGATCATCGGGCCGCAACGCGTTGCCGTCACCGGTCCGAACGGATCGGGAAAAACGACGCTGCTTTCGGTGATCACCGGGGAATTGCCGCCATTCGAAGGCGCGGTGCATGTCGGGGTGAAGGCCGTGTTTCTCGACCAGCAGGTCAGCCTGCTCGACGCGAGCCTGTCCATCCGCGACAACTTCCTTCGCCTTAACCCGCAGGCCGGGGAGAATGCCTGCAGGGCTGCGCTTGCGCGCTTCATGTTTCGTGCCGATGCCGCGTTGCAGATCGTTTCAACGCTCTCGGGCGGGCAGATGCTCAGGGCCGGTCTCGCCTGTGTTCTGGGAGGCCCGCAGCCTCCGCAATTGCTGATCCTCGACGAGCCGACCAACCATCTGGATATCGATTCCATTGCGGCCGTGGAGGCTGGCCTTCAGGCCTATGACGGCGCCTTGCTGGTGGTCAGCCACGATGAGGCGTTCCTCGCCGCCATTGGCATCGAAAGGCGGCTGGAACTTGGGAAGTCAGAGATGCGTTCAGGCGCTCAGTAGTTCACCGTCACGACGACCGTATCGGAGTAGTTTCCCGGCGCTGGCGTGTTCTGCGCCGGGACGCGGCCATAGACTGTCAATGTCTGCAGGCTGCCCGTTCCGGTGCCGGTGGCTATTTCGCCCGCCGCACTTCCCCAGACATTCGTGCGGTTCACATCGCGGTAGAGACCATAGGTTATCGAACCACCCGCCTGCACCATCTGGCGCGTGGCGGGCGGGCTGTTGCTCAGGCCGCCATTGAGCGCCACACTGTAGTTCAGATTGGTGGTGCAGGTCAGATTGATCGCTCCGGTCGCATTGACTGCCGTGTTCAGCACCCCGTGACTGCCGAAATCGATGTTCTGGGCCGAGATGATGCAGGTGGGCGCCACGGCGGCCGACACGTTGAACGGCACCTGCGTGGGGTTCTGGGTCACGGAAGAGCAGCTCGGTGCAAGCAGGGTAAAGGTCGTATAGGTGAAGCTCGTTTCCGCGCCGGCGAAGCTGGAAAGATAAAGGCCGCGCGCTGCCGAGGCCTGACCGGCGTTGATCCGGCCATAGACCGTACGGCTCGTGGTGTTGATAAGGAGCGGCAGTGCCATATCGATTGGCGGAGGCGAGCCGAGTGCGGGCTGCGTGACCGATCCCCATGAGGTTGTCCGCGCCGCGTTCTGGTAGAGTTGGTAATTGAGGATGCTGCTGCCCTGAAGCATGCGACGGATGCCGCCCGACTGCCCGCCGCTTCCGGCATTGATGTTGGGGCAGATGCGGATGGAAAGCGCCAGCGACAGGGGGTTGGAGCAGGTGACTGACAATGTCGCCGTCGTGTCCACGGCGCTGCCGCTTGCAAGATTGACGAAGCCGAAATTCATATCCGACATGCTGAAGGTGCAGCTTTGCGCCAGTACCGGTGAAGCCGGGAGGAAAGCGGCGATGGCAAGGGCGGTGCGGGTCAGGACCTTCATGGAATGCTCCTGCATAGGGTTTCGAAAGTTGCGCGTGAATTGCCGGCAGAAGGCACGGTGATCTGGGCTTCGCATTCGCCCTTCGTCGGCTGCATGATGCGGAGCCGATGCGTCTTGCTGATATTTTCGAGATAGGCCTGTCCGTCATAACCGACGATGAAATCGCGCTTGCCGTCGATTTTGCCGGTCGATCCGGTTTCGATGAATTGGCCGCTCTCGTCTTTCAGCGTCACCAGCGCCACCTGACCCTCGGTTTCCACCTTGAAATTGACCACCGCGCCGGCCTGTTGCGTCGGCCTGACCGTCTGTTTCGTCCGGTCGATGCGGGCGTCGACCGGAAGATTGCTCGGGTCGAGCGTGATGTTGTTGACGTCATAGGAACGCAGGTTCGGAAGCAATATCTTGCCGCGGCGGTTGGTCTGGCCGATGGGGCGGTTTTCCAAAAGGATATCGACACCGGGCGCGCCCGCATCCACCACGGCGAAAGCGTCGTCGATCCGGTTGCCGACAAAGACATCGCCGCCGGCGAGCGCTATCGATCCTTCGATCTGCGCATAGGCCTGTGTCGTGCGGTTGAATTGGTCGACGCCGGCCGAAACGCGCGCGGCGCTGCCGCGGTAGCTGCCGGAAACGGAGGCGATGTCGTTGCCGCCGGTCGAGCCGCGCAGGCGCCAGCCATAACTTCCCTCGGCCTGCTCTTCGGATTTGCCGACCTCGGCCGTCAGCGAATATCCATCCGCATCCGACGACATGCCGGCCGAGCCGGAGACGCCGCCGCCGAACGACCAGGAGAGGCCCGCGAAGATGCCGTAGGATTTGTTGTCCTCGAGGTCCTTATAGGCGGTGATGAAAATATTGCCGTTCTCGCCGAACGGCCGCGTGGCGGAAAGGCCGAGCAGCCGGGATCGTCTTTCATCGAATGTTTCGAGTTCCGTATAGGAGAAATTGAGGCTGGTCTCATCGAAACCGAGCTGGGTGGAAACGGAAATCTGGTCGAGTGCACGCGGCGGCCGCGCGCTCAGCAGCCCGGATGCCGTGCGGATATCGGACAGGTCGGCGGAGACGGAGGCCATATCGTGATAATCGCCGAATGTCCTTTGCGACCGTGCGTGAAATTTTACCCCCAGCAATTCCGCTTCGACGCTTGCGGAAAGCTGGTAACCGCTTTCCGCGCCAAAGCGGCTCGATGCGCCCGAAACCGCCGCCAATCCCTGCGCTCCAAGGGTGAAGACGCCGCCAAAGCCGATATTGTAGAAATTCTCGCCGCCTTCCGCATGGCCTTCCAGCGTCAGACTGTCCGACACGCCATAACGCAGCGTCGCAGACCCCAGCGGCCTGTCATCGTAATCGAATGACGAGGTTCCGTAATTGCGCCGGGCAAAGCCAAGCTCGGCCGAAAAATCGATGAGGCCCTGCGCCAGCAGATCCGGTGAAGCATAAAAGGGCGTTTCGGACACGGTTTCGCGCCCAAGCGCATCCCGCACCACCAGCCGCGCATTGCCCGCGCCGCTGATGACAGGGAGATTGGTGATCGAGAACGGCCCTTCGGGAACATCCTGCGACAGGCGGCGGACATTGTTGACGTAGACGTCGACGGTGGAGGGCACGGCAGCGGAACCGGCAAATTCCGGCATCGGCATGGTGACGATATCCGGACGCAGGTCGAAATTGCGGCGTATCTGCAGGCCGCCCAACCGTGTCGGGCGTGTCCAGCTCAGCCCGCCGGTGATGAGATCGCCGGCCCGATAGCTCGTCAGCGTGTCCTCGTCCGAATAGCTCCAGGTGGTATCGAGACGCTGCGTATCGAACTCCGACAGGCGCGATGTGCTCAGAACCTGCGATGAGGAGAGCACGCCGAGCGGACCGAAGGCCCTGCTTTCCAAAAGGGCCGAGACGCCGTTGAAATCGGCGATATCCGACCATTTGTTGCCGCCGGAAGAACCGTAGATCGTGTAATTCACCAGACCTCCAAAATCGCTTGTGGCCTTTTCCCGGGTCTCTTCGTCCTGCTTCTGCGCAATCTTGCCGGAGGCGTCGATCACCCTGTTCGCCCGCGCCGCCATCGGCAGGGTGAAATGCATGGACTGGGTGCCTTCATCGTAGCGCGCCACAACATCCGGCAGCCGGGAAATATCGATCCAGCCATCATCGCTGGCAGCGCTTTCAACCGGGGAAATCCCGATATTCGTGAGCTGTTCCGGCTCGATGAGAAACGATCCGGCGTCGTTTTGACGAAATGTGGCGATCAGTTCTGTCGAAACATCGTTGATGTAGACTTCGAGCTGCAACTGTCCCGCTTCTTTTGCGGCAAAAGAGGCGGGTTGCGCCGCAGGGGGTATATCCTGCGCCACGGAGAAATTGCCCGATGAAATGACCGTCAGAGCGGCAATCGTCAAAACGGCGAGATCAGCCGCCCGAGACGCGCGCCGTCGCATTGACGGGGCCGCCTTCGCTGTCTGCCGAAATCTTCAGCGTGCCGCCGCCTTTCTTGCCGCCCGTTGCCGGAACCACAAAGCTTGCGGCGGATCCGCCAAGCACATATCCCACCAGCCCCTGCTGCCGGGCAAGCGCCTGCCCGTTGCTAGCGGAAAGCATCAGGTTGGCGATCCTTATGCGCTTTGCGCCCGTATTGGACACCGAGACCCGGTAGCCATTGCCCTGCGGCGTTACCTTCCAGGCAGGTTCTGCGTCGCCTGTGGAGGCGGGTGAGAAGAAAACGGGTATGGAGTGGCGCACCACCAGATTGACCGTGCCGGATTGCGGTCTTCCCGCCGGCGGCAATTCGTCGACGATGACGCGGTAACTCTCTTCGGCCCGAAGCGGCGCCTTGGAAAGGCGGACGATGCGGATAAGGTTTTCCGCGCCTCCCTTCAGCTGCGTCATCGGCGGGCTGGCGACGACGTCCTGCGCTGCCGTATAGACGTCCTGCCCGTTCTGCTGGGTCCAGCGGAATATCCTGACCTGAACGTTGATCGGGGTTTTCGCATCGTTCCAGATGCGGAGGCTGGAGGCCGCCGTGGGCGCTTTGAGATCCAGAAGCACGGGTGCGACCCGTAGAGATGCAGACTGTGAAGGTGAAACACTCAAACCGGCAAAAAACGCAGCCGCTAAGGTAAAAACACGCATGCGCGATCCTCCCTGTGGCGATCAGTAGTTGAGCGTGGCCGTCACCGTATCGGTATAGACGCCGACCGCGGGTGTCGTCTGGGCAGGAACGCGCCCATAGACCGTGAATGTCTGCGGCGCCCCGGTTCCGGTTCCCGTTTGCCGGTCCGTTCCCACGGTGTTCCCCCACACCGTGCTATGTGCCGCAGTCGTATAAAGCGAGTAGGAAATGGTCGCACCCGCAGGCGATGTCATCAGACGGTTGGCGACCGTCGCTCCAGAGCCGGCGCCGGCGCTGAGACCCAGGCTGAAGGGCGTGCTGGCCGTGCATTGCACGACAATATTGCTGGTCGCATCGATATTGCTGCCGATCACACCATTGGTGCCGAAATTGAGGTTGCCGGCGGAATTGATCTGGCAGGCCGCCTGAATGGTGATCTGGACGTTGAAATTCGTCGTGGCGACCTGCGCGACGCCCGATGCCGGTGTAAGGACCAGTGCCGCAAATGATAATAAATAGCCTGATGCTGCAAACTTCATGCTGCCTCCCCAAGCTGCTGCGCTGCTGATTTTCCGATGCGCAACATGGAATTACTCCAATAACGGGTAATTAGAATAATCTAATACTCGCGCCGATTTGGTTAATAAATCCTTAATGGGGGAGGCCTAAAAAACCACTGGCTGAAATGCAGTGCGCGCCACAATCAAAAGTGTCGCGACGTGGTTGCAAAGCACAGGATCGACGCTAAATCCCGTCTACGAGTTTTTTACTGAAATGCGACATCTTGTCAGCCGGCCCCGGTTGGCGTACTCGAAATCGATAGAAACCCGGGCCGATCAACAGTACCGTTCGGTGACGCTGCGTTCGGCTCCATAGACATCATGACGTTGGGATTGCGATGAACCTTTACTTGGATTACCTGGCTGAAATCAAAAGCAGAGAACCACAGGGTCTCGCGCCCAAGCCGATCGATGACGGTGCACTGACCGCCGAAATCATTGAACTGATCAAGGATGCAGGCAGCGAACACCGCGCCGATGCCCTGAAGTTTTTCATCTATAACACATTGCCGGGAACCACGAGCGCCGCCGGCGTGAAGGCTGCGTTTCTGAAGCAGATCATCCTCGGCGACGTCATCGTCCCTGAGATCACTCCGACCTTTGCGCTGGAACTGCTGTCGCACATGAAGGGCGGCCCGTCGATCAAGGTGCTGCTCGACATTGCGCTCGGCAACGATGCCGCAATCGCCACCAAGGCGGGTGAAGTGCTGAAGACCCAGGTCTTCCTTTACGATGCCGACATGTTCCGCCTGCGGGATGCCTACAAGGCCGGCAACGCCATCGCCAAGGCCGTGCTGGAAAGCTACGCCAAGGCCGAATTCTTCACCAAGCTTCCGGATGTCGAAGACGAGATCAAGATCGTCACCTTCATCGCCGCCGAAGGCGATATTTCCACCGACCTCCTGTCTCCCGGCAATCAGGCGCATTCGCGCTCCGACCGCCAGCTGCACGGCCAGTGTATGATCTCGCCGGAAGCGCAGGCGCAAATCGTCGCGCTGCAGAAGCAGCACCCCGACAAGCGGGTGATGATGATCGCCGAAAAGGGCACGATGGGCGTTGGCTCCTCGCGCATGTCGGGCGTCAATAACGTGGCGCTGTGGACCGGCAAGCAGGCCAGCCCCTACGTGCCCTTCGTCAACTATGCCCCCATCGTTGCGGGCACCAACGGCATTTCGCCGATTTTCGCCACCACCGTCGACGTGACGGGTGGCATCGGCGTCAATCTGAAGAACTGGGTGAAGAAGCTCGGTGAAGACGGCAAGCCGATCCTCAACAATGACGGCAACCCCATCCTCGAGCAGAAATATTCGGTCGAGACCGGCACGGTCCTCAAGATCGACGCCAAGAATCGCAAGCTGCGGGACGAAAACGGCACCGAGCTGGTCGACCTCGCTTCGTCCTTCACGCCCCAGAAGATGGAATTCATGAAGGCGGGCAGCTCTTACGCCATCGTCTTTGGCAAGAAGCTCCAGACTTTTGCCGCTGAAACGCTTGGCGTCGAGGCGACCCCTGTCTTTGCACCGAACAAGGAAATTTCGATCGAAGGCCAGGGCCTCACGGCCGTCGAGAAGATTTTTAACCGCAACGCCGTTGGCGTGACGCCTGGCAAGGTGTTGCACGCCGGCTCCGACGTTCGCGTCAAGGTCAACATCGTCGGCTCGCAGGATACGACCGGTCTGATGACCGCGCAGGAACTGGAAGCGATGGCGGCAACCGTCATTTCGCCGCTGGTGGACGGCGCCTATCAGTCCGGCTGCCACACGGCGTCCGTCTGGGACAAGAAGGCTCAGGCCAACACGCCGAAGCTCATGGCCTTCATGCACAATTTCGGCGTCATCACCGGCCGTGATCCGAAGGGCGTCTATCACTCCATGACAGACGTGATCCACAAGGTGCTGAACGACATCACCGTTGATGACCGGGCAATCATCATCGGCGGCGACAGCCACACCCGCATGTCCAAGGGCGTCGCCTTCGGTGCGGATTCCGGCACCGTCGCGCTTGCGCTCGCCACGGGTGAGGCGACCATGCCGATCCCGCAGTCGGTCAAGGTCACCTTCAAGGGAACGATGCAGCCCTACATGGACTTCCGCGACGTTGTGCACGCGACGCAGGCGCAGATGCTGCAGCAGCACGGCGACAACGTGTTCCAGGGCCGTATCATCGAAGTCCATCTCGGAACGCTGCTTGCCGACCAGGCTTTCACCTTCACCGACTGGACGGCCGAAATGAAGGCCAAGGCGTCGATCTGCATTTCCGAAGACGAAACGCTGATCGAGTCGCTGGAGATCGCCAAGTCGCGCATCCAGATCATGATCGACAAGGGCATGGACAATGCCGCACAGACGCTTAAAGGCCTGATTGCGAAGGCGGATCAGCGCATTGCGGAGATTCGTTCCGGTGAAGTTCCAGCATTGAAGCCTGACGCGAATGCGAAATATTTCGCTGAAGTCGTCGTCGATCTCGATGTCATCAACGAACCGATGATCGCCGATCCAGACGTCAACAACAACGACGTTTCGAGACGCTACACGCACGATACGATCCGTCCGGTTTCCTATTATGGCGCTACCAAGAAGGTCGATCTCGGCTTCGTGGGCTCGTGCATGGTGCACAAGGGCGACGTGAAGATCGTCGCGCAGATGCTGCGCAACATCGAAAAGACCGAAGGCAAGGTCGAATTCAAGGCTCCGCTCGTCGTTGCCGCGCCGACCTACAACATCATCGACGAGCTGAAGGCGGAAGGGGATTGGGAAATCCTGCAGAAATATTCCGGCTTCGAATTCGATGATATCAATCCGAAGACAACGAACCGGACCGAATACGAAAACATCCTCTATTTGGAGCGCCCGGGCTGCAACCTGTGCATGGGCAACCAGGAAAAGGCGGCGAAGGGTGACACGGTTCTGGCAACCTCGACGCGTCTCTTCCAGGGCCGTGTCGTTGAAGACAGTGCCGAAAAGAAAGGTGAATCGCTTCTGGCCTCGACACCGGTCGTGGTGCTGTCCGCCATTCTCGGCCGTACGCCGAGCATCGAGGAGTATCGTTCCGCCGTCGAGGGCATCGACCTGACGAAGTTCGCTCCGCCGAAGACGACGCCGATCGATTCCCAGTCGGTGCATTACTGAGATCGTGATTATCGCCGTGTTGGGCTATAGGCTCCGCGATGGCGATGCACTGAAAACGCCGAATGAACGTGGACAGCGGGGAGCAATCCCCGCTGTTTTTTATGGGTGGCGGTGCTGCGACCCGACCATTGGAGACTGGCGACATGTCTCGGCTTGGCCTTCGCCTCTTTTTGCGGTAACCAGACTGAATGATAAAAGCATCGAGTATCACCTGCATCTAGCTCCCGCCGCAGCGCGAGGAGCATCGAGCGAAAAGCCGACAGGCTTGGCGCTCGGCGTCGGCTTGTCTGAAGGCAAGCGAATGCGAACATATGCAGTGAGATTACTACAATGGAAAATTACTTCGAAAGCCCGTTCCGGGGCATCACGCTTGACAAGCAGGTCAAGAATCCGAACCTCGTGGTCGGGAAATACAGCTATTATTCCGGCTATTATCACGGCCACAGTTTTGAGGATTGCGCCCGTTATCTGCTGCCGGATGAAGGCGCGGACAGGCTGGTGATCGGAAGCTTCTGCTCGATCGGTTCGGGCGCCGCCTTCATCATTGCCGGCAATCAGGGCCATCGCAACGAGTGGATCAGCACCTTCCCGTTCTTCTTCATGCCGGAGGTGCCGGAATTCGAGAATGCCGGCAACGGTTATCTGCCGGCGGGCGATACCGTCATCGGCAACGATGTCTGGATAGGCTCGGAAGCGATCATCATGCCCGGCATCACGGTCGGCGATGGCGCCGTGATCGGAACGCGGGCGCTGGTGACGAAGAATGTCGAACCCTATGCCATCGTCGGCGGCAATCCCGCAAAAACGATCCGAAAGCGGTTCGATGACGACAGCATCGCCATGCTGCTCGAGATGAAATGGTGGGATTGGCCGGCGGCGCGGCTGAAGGCGGTAATGCCGCTCATGACCAGCGGCAATGTCGCCGAGCTTTATCGGTTCTGGCGATCCGATAAGCCGCAGCCGTAAAAATGCCCGGCCCGTTTCATCGAAGTGGGCCGGCGCTTTCGGGTGATATGCGGGCGAGCGGAAAGGTCTGCCCTGTTTCAGGGCGTCGTCGCAGGCTGGCGGCGATTTGTCATTGCCGTTCCGATGAAGGGTTGCCGTTCCTGCTCGGACCTCTGCTGCGCCTGGCGCAGATGAAGCAGGTCCTTGCGCGTAACGAGACCGACGAGACTATTCGAGGACTTGTCTACAATGGTGATCCTGCCCGTGTCGGCGCTGAGCATCAGGTCGGCGATCAAGCCAACGGGGTCGTTTTCGTGCGCAACCGGGATTTCGCGGTCAGCCAGCCTGTCGGCCAATGTTTCTTCGCCGCCATGCGGCTCCTGTTGCCAGGAGAGAATGTCTGCCCGCGACACAAGCCCCACCAGCGTTCCCTCGGGCTGTACCACCGGATATGTCCGGTGCGTTTCCTGCGAGCCGGTGAAGAATGAAATCGCCTGCGATACCGTCATCCCGGCAGGCAGCGTGTCGACCTTGCGGATCATGATCTCGGACGCACGGGTGAGCTCAAAGGAATCGATCGCATATTCGCGCGTGATGTGCTGGCCGCGCCGGGCGATCTTTTCCGTGAGGATCGAGCGCCGCATCAAAAGGACGGTGACGGAATAGGCGGCCACGGTGGAGATCATGAGCGGGATCGCGGTGCTGAGATCGCCAGTGATCTCAATCGCGAAGAAGATCCCGGTCAGCGGTGCGCGCATTGTCCCACCCATCATGGCGGCCATGCCGAGCAACGCCCAGAGGGCGGGCTCGCCGGGCAGGAATGTCCCTGTCAGATAACCCGCCGATCCGCCGAGGATGAGAAGCGGCGCGAGCACACCGCCGGATGTGCCCGAGGACAGGGCGATGAGCCAGATTCCCGACTTGACCAGAAGAATGGTGAGGACGGCCTGAGCGGCAATATGGTTGTCGAGAAGGTCGGCAATAATGTCGTAACCGACGCCGAGCGCTCTTGGCTCCATCAGGCCGCCGAGGCCGACGGCGAGGCCGCCGAGCGCCGGCCACCACATCCAGTGGATGGGGAGCTTTTCGAAAAGATCTTCGATCTTGTAGAGCAATATAGTCATCAATCCCGACTGCAGGCCGGCGAGCACGCCGATCAGGACGCAGGGTGCAAGCCCCCACCATGGCAGGTCATAAGCGAAATCCGTAGGAAATAGCGGACCGGTGCCGAAATAGAACGGCCGCCAGGTAATCGAAACCGCAGCAGCGACTGCAACCGGTATGAAGCTTCTCGGCTTCCACTCGAATAGCAGGAGTTCGACCGCGAGCATGACAGCGGCGATCGGCGAACCGAAGATCGCCGTCATGCCGGCGGCGGCGCCTGCCACAAGCAGGGTTTTGCGTTCCGCGCTGCTCATGTGGAAACATTGCGCAAAGAGAGAGCCGATCGAGCCGCCCGTCATGATGATCGGGCCTTCCGCGCCGAAGGGCCCGCCGCTACCGATCGAAATGGCAGACGAGAGAGGCTTCAGGAGCGCCACTTTCGGGGACATACGGCTGCCGCCGATGAGGATCGCCTCGATCGCTTCCGGAATGCCGTGCCCCCGGATTTTTTCCGAACCGAAACGGGCCATCAGCCCGATGACGATACCGCCAAGAACCGGCGCCACGACCATCCATAGGGACGGATGTATGTCTGCGAAACTGACCTCGTGCGTGCTGAACCTGCCAAGCCAGACAGTGTTGGTAACAAGCTGGATGAGGCTGACCAGAAGCCATGCGGCAAAGGCCCCGAGCGAGCCGACGATGCAAGCCATGGCGATCAGCAGCAGCACGCGTTTGTCCGTCGTGAAATCACCGGCTTGCCGCCTTGGAAAACCGCTATCGAATTGACTTGATCTGGAGGGTGAAGAGGCTTGGGTCAACGGCTTATCCTTGGGTGCGCGAAAATAGTGGCGCGATAAATATGTCGTAATACGATATAAATCAATGGATTTGTAATCTCTCAAAATATCCGGCGATTTTCATTCGCGGATAGTCGGACTAAAGAAGAATGAGAGGCGACCAGGATAAGGGCTTGCGAAATATGACATTGCCGACCCAATCGGAATATGAGGCGCTTGCCGTCTTTCGCCACACGCTTAAGAAATTCATGGATTTCAGCACCTCGGCCGCTCAGGCGGCGGGCCTGCCGCCGCAGCAGCATCAGGCGCTTCTGGCCATCAAGGGCTTGCCGGCGGGCGAGGTCATGACGGTGGGGCTACTTGCGGAACGGCTGCTGATCGCGCCCCATTCGGCAACCGAGCTCGCCGGTCGTCTGTTAAGCGGCGGCCTCATCACGCGCGAACCAGACCCTGCCGATCGCCGCCGTCAGACGTTACAGCTGACGGAAAAGGCCGAGCAGGTCATGGCGCATCTGAGCACGATCCATCTCAAGGAAATCCGCGAAACGGCGCCGCAGCTGATTGCCATATTGAGCGAGCTTGGAAACGTGGAAAAGACTTAGACGCAGACATGTATGTCGCCCGGGGCGCCGAGCTTGGCCTGCGCCCCTGGGCTCTGATCAGGACAGATGATGCGGCTTCTGAAGGCCGTAAACGGGCGTTTTAAGGCCCACCTGTCTCGCCTTGAGCTGGAGCGAGAGATATTGCGAATAGTGCCGCGATTGATGCAGATTGCCGCCGTGGAACCACAGCGCCTGCTGTTGTGTCGGCTTCCACATGTTGCGCTGCTCGCCTTCCCATGGGCCGGGATCCTTGGTGGTGTCGGAACCGAGGCCCCAGCATTTGCCCACCTTGTTCGCCACTTCACGCGAAATGAGATCGGCGGCCCAGCCATTCATCGAACCATAGCCGGTCGCATAGACCACCAGATCGGCAGGCAGTTCCGTGCCGTCCTTCAGCACCACGGCATTCTCCGTCAGATGCGAGACGTCGACACCGGATCTGAGTTTGATCGAGCCGTCGATCACGAGGTCACAGGCCCCGACATCGATGTAATAACCCGATCCACGCCGCAGATATTTCATGAACAGGCCGGATTCGTCATCGCCGAAATCGAGCATGAAACCGGCTTTCTCAAGCGCGGCATAAAAATCGGCATCCTGTTCGCGAATGCGATCGTAAACGGGAACCTGAAACTCATGCATTATCCTGTAGGGCAGGGAGGCGAAGATGAGGTCGGCCTTGCGCGTCGTCATGCCGTTTGCCACTGCCCGCTCGGAATAGAGATCGCCGAGCCCGATATCCATTAGCGAGTCCGATTTGACGATATGGGTGGAGGACCGCTGCAGCATGGTGACATCGGCGCCGGCTTCCCAGAGCGCTGCGCAGATATCATGCGCCGAGTTGTTGGAGCCGATCACCACGACCTTTCTGCCGGCATAGGCGTCCGGACCCGGATGCTGCGAGGAATGCTGCTGCTCGCCCTTGAAGACATCCTGTCCGGGGAGTTTCGGGATATTCGCCTTGCCGGACATTCCTGTCGCCAGCACCAGCTGTTTCGGCCGCAGTACGACCTCCTTGCCCGCCCGGTCGACAATCACTGTCCACTCGCCCGTCGCGTCGTCATATTGTGCCGACCTGCACGTGGTGGAGCCCCAATAATTCAGCTCCATCACCTTGGTGTACATTTCCAGCCAGTCACCTACCTTGTCTTTCGGCGTGAAGACGGGCCAGTTTTCCGGGAAGGGAATGTAGGGCAGGTGATCGTACCAGACGGGGTCATGCAGGCAGAGCGATTTGTAGCGCTTGCGCCAGCTGTCGCCGGGCCGCTCATTTTTCTCGATGATGATCGCCGGCACACCAAGCTGGCGAAGACGCGCGCCGAGTGCAATGCCGCCCTGTCCGCCGCCGATGATGACGACATAGGGCTGCTCCGAATAGCCGAGTTCGGTGGCTTCGGCTTCGCGTTTTTCCTTCCAGGTCCGGCGGTTGCGGTCGTGGCCGTGCTCCGCGCCCATCGGACGGCGGATACCCTTTGGTTCCTCATGGCCCTTCAGTTCGCTCATGGTGGTGAGCAATGTCCAGATCAGCCCGTCCTTCAGGCGGATGTGGCCGTAACCGCGGGCGACACCGGTCTCGAACTCGAACCAGCCTTCGGTGACGCCATCGCCTTCCGAGGCTTGCTCCTTCACATCCTGCACCAAGCCCGAGGGTTTGATGGCGGAAAGCTGGCTCGTCAGCATGTCGCGGATTTGCTCACGGCCTTCCAGTGTCTTCAGGTTCCAGGTGAAGGTCACGAGGTCGCGCCAGTAACAATCGGCCTGAAACAGGTTGACGGCGGCGTCTATGTCTCCATTTTCCAGCGCATTGCCGAGCTTGGAAAGAACCGTGTCGATTTTGGTGGCGGGACTGACATCAAGCATATTCATCTCCTCCATGGTGCTTGGTCTGATGGTGGAGCGGCGAAGTCGCCGCCCCGAAAGCCAACGGCTCCCGCATACCGGGCTCCTTTTCCCGGCATGCGGAGGCGGAAAGCCTATTTTGAAAGATCGATCAGGATCTTCAGATGAGTGCCGGCGGGGTCGAGCAGGGCATCGAAGCCCTCCGACACGGCCGTATCGAGCGTGATGCGTTTGGTAACGATCTTCGTTGCCGGCAGCAGGCCGGAGGCGATGAGCCGGATGACGCGGGGCCAGTAATGGGTCGGATAGGCCCACGAGCCCTTGATCTCAAGGTCGCGGAATGTCACCTGGAACCAGTCGATCGGGTTTTCATGCGGATGCAGGCCGGTCTGGACGACGACGCCCTGTTTGCGCACCGCATCGACGCAGGCCTTGAGCGCATGTTCATTGCCTACGCATTCAATGGCGACATCGCAGCCGACCTTGCCTTCCGTTGCCGCGCGCACGACATCACCGACATTGTCGCGCTTCGGGTTGATAGTGATGACGTCGGGGACGATGCTGCGGGCAAGCTCAAGGCGGGCGTCATTGAGATCGGACACGAAGAGCTGGGCAGCGCCGGCCGCACGCGCGGCCAGAAGCGTGAGCATGCCGATCGGGCCGGCGCCCGTGACCAGAACGCTGTTGCCGGCGGTGACGCCGCCGCGGTCGCAGGCATAGACCGCAACCGCTGAGGGTTCAACGAGTGCGGCCTCTTCATCGGTCATCTCGTCGGGAATCTTCTGAACGTTATATTCGTTGACGAGTGCTGCCTGCGCCATGCCGCCGCCGTCCCAGCTGAGACCGACCAACGCCAACTGCGTGCTCAGATGGAAGAGGCCACGGTCGGCGAAATAGTCACCGGATCGCGGCATGACGAGCGGCTGGATCGAGACGCGATCACCGACGCCGACCGAGGTGACGCCTTCGCCGATGGCCTCCACGACACCGCCGAATTCGTGACCGAGAATTTGCGGGCCATGGGCGCCGGTAAAGGGGTGCGGTCCGGTGGGGATGAAGATCGGACCGTAACTATATTCATGCAGATCGGTGCCGCAGATGCCGACGAACCGGTTGCGGACGAGAACCTGTCCCGGCCCCGGCCGTTTCGGCTCGGGAATGTCTTCGATCCGCAGGTCCCTGGCTGCATGAAATCTGAGCGCGCGCATGTTTTCTCCTCGATGGCTCCTGATGCCGGAGAAGGTGCAATGCCCGTGCCAGCACGGTTTGCCGTACCGGAAGCCCGAAATTGCGGGGGTTTACCAGAGTGAAGGTTTTATACAGCGCCACAGCTGTGGCGCGACAGCCGTGGCGCATGCCTCACTTTTTCTAGTGAGGCTTTCCGATGCCGAGGCGTCGCATTCGCCGGTGCATGGTGGTGCGGTCGATGCCAAGCCGGCGCGCGGCCTCCGACACATTGCCGTTGCAGGCGGCCAGAAGCGCGCCGAGATCGGCACCGCGACTGTCGATCATGGGGGCTGACGTTGCGGAGGCCAGATGATCGGGAAGATCTTCAGCCGTAATCACCCCGTCATCGCAAAGGGCGGCGGCAAAGGCTATCGCATTGTCCAGCTCGCGGATATTGCCGGGCCAGCGATGGCCAAGGATCGACATCCGGGCGGCGTTGGAGAGCGTCAGGGGACGACCCGGCAGCCCATGTTTTTCCAGAAACCTATCGAGGAGCCAGGGGAAGTCGTCGCGCTCGCAAAGCGCCGGCAAGGTCAGCACGGCCGCATTCAGGCGGTAGTAGAGATCTTCGCGGAAATCACCTGTCCGTACCATGTCGCTCAACGGGCGGTGCGATGCGGAAATCACCCTGAAATCGACCTTCTGGGGGGTGGAGCCACCGACGGGCAGAATCTCGCCTTCGGCCAGCACCCGCAAAAGGCGGCTTTGTGCCGCAAACGGCATGTCGCCGATTTCGTCGAGGAAAAGCGTTCCGCCTTGTGCCTCTTCCACCAGCCCCTTGCGTCCTTTTGCCAGCGCGCCCGTGAAGGCTCCCGGCAGATAACCGAACAATTCGCTCTCGATCAGCTGTTCGGGAATGGCGGCGCAATTGACGGCGACGAAGCGGCCGGAAACGCCGCTGGCGTCATGAATGATGCGGGCGAGATGTTCCTTGCCGGTTCCGGTCTGGCCCTGCAGCAGGATCGACAGTTTTGCGGGCGCCAGTTTTTCCACCTTGCGCCTGAGGTTTCGAACCGCCGGCCCATCGCCGCCGATCTCTTCCATGACCGGCTGGGATTTTGGACGGGCAAGCGGCACGGTCGACCGGTGTTGTTGCGGTTCGATCGCGTGCGCATACAGCACAGTGCCGTCCTTCACGACGATGCGCCTCTCCTGCGGCAGGCTTGATCGGGTGAGGGAGGCGAGTTCATCGAAGCCGGCCTCGAAAAACGCCTCTACCCGCTCCCCGAGGAGGCGTTCCGGCAGGCGCCAGTCAAGCCCGCGCGATGCGGCGAGAAGGCGGGCGGCGGCGTGCGTCATGCCCGTTATGCGGCCGGAGCCATCGACGGACAGGGCCGCTTCGGGGTCGACATCCAGAAATTCGGGCGCGCCAGCAAAGCGCAGCACGAGATCATGGCGGCTGCTGGCCATCAGATTTGCAAGTTCGATCCTTCGCACGGTCGATGAAACCAGATGGCGCGCCATGTTCTGGCTCGTCTTGAGGATGGGGGAACTCAGCAGCGAAATATCGAGTACGGCGGTGAGTGCGCCCTGGGTATCGTAGATCGGGGCGGCGGTACAGGAAAGCGGCGTATGCGTCACATCAAAATGATCGGTCTGGTGGATCGTCAGCGCTTCGCCGGTGGCGATGCAGGCGCCGACAGCGCAGGTGCCGGCGCGCGGTTCCGACCACTCCGAGCCTAGGTAAAGCCCGGCCTTGCGCAGATTGTTGTTAAATGACGGGTCGCCCAGAAACTCGACCGTCACCCCCTGCTGATCCGACAGAAGAAGAACGTAATTCTGCTCGGCCACCTGCCGATACAGCCGCTCCAGGCCGGAACGGGCGATGTGGACGAGGTCTTCAGCCCGCTGGCGATGCTCGCGCAGGCATGTTTCGGAAACGATGACGGCTTCGCGGGCCTTGGCCGGATCAAGCTGATAGGTGTCGAGACAACGCCGCCAGGATTCGAGCACCACCGCATCCCGACCGGTATTCCTGCCCTGTCCGACGTGCTCGATTTCCTTGATGTGATCCGAAAAACCCATAAATCACCGGCCCTCGACAGCCGCCTCCCGTGATTTTTCCGGCGATCATAGCCAGTTTTATGAAATCTGGCTAACCTTCCGGCGATTTTTTAGCGCATGGGCTCGATTGTGCTGGCAACGACGCGGCCGAGTTGCGCCCGTGATGCCCGTCTCATCAACTGACGCCCTTCAGGGCGCGTGACCGCAAACGTCGCAGCCGGACCTCCATCTGCCTCTTTGCCTGAATGTCGCCACGCCTGACGGCCACCGCGATGCCTTCCACCCACGCCGCAATGGCGCCGTCGTCATCTCCCAGCCGTGCACGACATTCGCCGAGTTCGGCCCAGACCGCCGAATAGTCGGGATCCTGCCGGATGGCCTCCTGGAGATGAAGCGCGGCATCTTGGAACTGCCCAACCGCCTTGAGCGTCTTTGCGATTGAAAAGCGCAGGAGCGGATTGTCCCGTCCGTCTTCCAGCATCCTCATGAGTTTTTCGATCATCATTTTCCCGTTGCGATGGTGAAGCACCATGCAATCGGTACGACCTCAAGCGCGGTTGAGGTCAAGCGGGATTTCGCGCGGTCACTTCGCCATGCGACGCAATGCAACCGGGTCCCATATGTCGTCGAGCGGGCCTTCGAGAGCGGTTCGCGGGGGAATGAGCTTCGGTTCGATGATAGTGACTTCCGGCTCGGTCCGGTTCTCTTCCAGCAGTTCGAAACCCTTTTCAAGCATCTGCGCGATATCGGGTTTAATCATATAGACCGGGAAGGGAAGGAATGACGCGAACGGGTCGTAGTCGAAGCAGCCGACAACGATGTCGCCGAAGGCCTCGCCATCATGACGCCCCATGAAACGAAGCAGGCCTTCGAAATTTATCGATGAATTAACGAAGAAACAGCGGGGCAGGCGGCCCCTGCGCTCGAAGAAACGTTCGAATGCCAGCTCCGTCATATGTGGTGAATAGCCGGTGATCTCGATATCGTCTCCGCTCTCCGCCCCGAAATATGCGGCCTTGGCGGCGTGGAAGCCGTCGATACGCTCGCGGCTGGCGTGGTCATCATGACCGCCGAACAGGATGACGTCGTCAGGGCCGAGAGGCCCGCCTTTTTCCGCATGGGCAAGGATCGCCGATGTCAGTATCTCCGCGCCGTGCCTGTTGTCGGAAATGACGGAGGGTACAAATTTGCCGGGAAGGTCGATATTGACATGCGGCAATGCTGCGCGGGCGCAGACCTGGTGCACGCCGTCGGGATCGGTCGCGCCTGCAATGAAGAGGGCATCGATGGAATAGGCGATCAAGGTCTCCACTGTGCGGCGTTCTTCTTCGGGATCGCGCCGTCCGGAGACCACCATGGGCGACAGGCCGCGTTTGCGTGCCTGCCCCTCGAATGTCTGCGCCATCGATGAAAAGAACCGGTTGTCATAAATGGGCACCAGAAGCCCGACGAGACCGGATTTGGAACTCCTCAGGCCGCGGGCCTGCAGGTTGGTGGTGTAGCGATGCGCTTTGGCGAGCGAGAGAATCTTATCGGCAGTCTCCTCCGAAATCCGCCGTTTGCGCCACGATCCGTTCAACACCGCGCTCACTGTCGAGGCTGATGCGCCCGACAATATCGACAAGTCATAAATGGTGGCTTTCTTGGAACTTATACCCGTCACTGCGATCTCCCCAACTGATTCCAATTATTAGAGCACACATCCCCTTGACGGAAGGGCGCTTCATGTTATGGTTATTGCACCATCGATTGTGCAACTTGGCAACATCGATTGTGCAAGATGGTTGCTGTGGGAGTGGCAAGGGAGAGTCTCGAATAAGCGAGATGAGAAATTTTGAACGCGCCAGATGAAAAATGGCTGCGGCTGGTTTCGTTTGCCTAATTTTTTGAGGAGGAACATCATGAAGAAAATTATTGCTGCAGCGGTCGGCCTGTCGCTCGCGTTGCTCTCGTCCGCCGCCTTTGCCGAAGGGCCGAAGGTGGGCGTCGTCGTCAAGATCGGCGGCATTCCGTGGTTCAACGCCATGGAGGCCGGCATCAAGGAGCAGAGCAAGAAGCTCGGCGTTGACGGTTTCATGGTCGGCCCGACCAGCGCCGATCCCGCCCTGCAGGTCCGCGCCATCGAAGACCTGATCGCCCAGAAGGTCGATTTCATCGGTGTTGTGCCCAATGATGCGAAGGTGCTGGAGCCGGTGCTGAAAAAGGCTCAGGCCGCCGGTATCAAGGTCATCACCCATGAATCGCCCAAGCAGCTCGGCGCCGACTGGGATTTCGAACTGGCATCCGCCAAGGGTTTCGGCGAAGCGCATGGTAAGCTCTTGGCGGAAAAGATGGGCGGCAAGGGCTCCTATGCCGTCTTCGTCGGTTCGCTTACGGTTCCGCTTCATAATGCCTGGGCTGATGCCGCCATCGCCTATATCAAGGCGAACTACCCCGACATGAAGCTCGTTGGCGATCGCTACGGTGTCGCCGAAGACCTCGACAAGAGCCGTTCGACGGCGCTTGACCTGATGTCCGCCAATGCAGACCTGAGCGGTTTCCTCGCTTTCGGCTCGCAGGGGCCGATTGGTGCCGGGCGTGCCGTCGAAGAGCGGCGCAAGGATGGCAAGGTCTTCGTCATCGGACCGTTCTCGCCGGGGCAGGGCGCCAAGCTCATCAAGTCCGGCGCGCTGACGGGCGGCTTCATGTGGAACCCGAAACAGGCCGGTGAAGTCTTCATCACGCTTGCGGACCGTATCGCCAAGGGTGAGACACCCAAGGCCGGCGACAATATCGAAGGTCTCGGCACCATCAATCCCGAGGGTAACACCATCGTCGTCGACCAGCTTTTGAAGATCGACAAGGAAAGCATCGACAAGCTCGTTTCCATGGGCCTCTGATCCTCCCCAAGGCCAGGGGCGTCGCGCGAGGTGTGATACTCGCGCGGCGTCCCATCTGGAAAAAACATGCCGAGCGCCACGTCTGCAATGCTGCCGCGGCGAAGGAGATTTACGTTATCATGAGCGCAGAACCGCTCCTGTCCCTCAAAAATGTCAAAGTCACCTTCGGCGGCGTCCGCGCGCTGAAGGGTGTTTCTTTCGAGGTCAATCCGGGTGAAGTGCATTGCCTTGCCGGCGAAAACGGCTGCGGTAAAAGCACGCTGATCAAGGTCATAACGGGCGTTTATACGCCCGAGAGCGACGCCGAGCTCTATTTCGACGGCAAACCCATCGCTGCGATGACCCCGACGCTTGCGCAATCGCTTGGCATCCAGGTGATCTGGCAGGATCTGGCGCTGTTCGATGAAATGACGGTGGCTGAGAATATCGGCTTCCAGTATGCGGTGAATGGAAAATACGGGCTGGTCGACAAGCGCGCCATCGAACAGGCTGCCGAAAAGGCGCTTGCCCGGCTCGGCGTCGAGATCGATCTCGCCAAGCCGCTCAAGGAACTGCCTATCGCCCAGCGTCAGATCGTGGCGATTGCCCGCGCGCTGGTCGGGGAAGCGCGGCTCGTTTTCATGGATGAACCGACCGCGTCGCTCACGCAGTCGGAAACGGATTACCTGATCGACATCGTCCGCAACCTGTCGGCCTCCGGCGTCGCGGTTGTGTTCGTCTCGCACCGCCTTGCGGAAGTGCTCGAGATTTCAGACCGCATAACCGTTTTGCGGGACGGGTCGCTTGTCGGTGTCTTTCCCGTCGAAGGCATGACCCAGTCACGGGTGACCGAACTGATGACCGGCCGCAATTTCGATAGCGCCGTCATTGCAGCCGATCACGATGACAAACCCACCGTTCTCTCGGTGCGCGGGCTGAGCCGGGCCGGCGAGTTCGAGGATGTTTCGTTTGATCTGCGGCGGGGCGAAACGCTTGGCATAACCGGCCTCTTGGGAGCCGGCCGCACGGAACTGGCTTTGACGCTGTTCGGCATGCATCGGCCGCAATCGGGTGAAATCCTGATTGACGGCAAGAAGGTGGATTTTCATTCCAACCGAGATGCGATCCGGGCGGGCGTCGCCTATCTTTCCGAAGACCGGCTGTCGCTTGGCCTCAACCAGCCGCAGTCCATTGCCGACAATCTGGTTATGGCTTCGCTCGACCGGCTGCTGAGCGGCGGCCTCATCTCACCCTCTAAAAAGGCCGATGTCGTTTCCCGCTGGATTTCTGCGCTCGGCGTCAAGATCGGCCTGCCGGAAGATCCAATCCGCACGCTTTCGGGCGGCAACCAGCAGCGTGTGGCGATTGCCAAGTGGCTGGCCATCGGGCCGAAAATCCTCATCCTCGATGCGCCGACCGTGGGGGTCGATGTCGGCGCCCGCGCCGGCATCTTCGAAATCGTCCGCAAGCTCGCCGCAGAAGGTCTTTCGATCATCGTGATCTCCGACGAGCCGCCGGAAGTTTATTTCAATACAGACAGGGTCATCCACATGGTCGAAGGCCGGTTCCACGCCACCTATGATCCGCGACGCCTGTCGCTGACCGAACTGGAGTCCGCCATCTATGCGTAGGCTCATCCTCGGACATACAACCGAATTCACGCTGCTTGTGGTCATGGTGCTGCTCTGCACGGGGCTGTCTTTTGCCACCGACCGCTTTCTCACCATTTCCAACGCCTTCGATGTGCTGAATGTCTCGGCGGTCAACATCATCTTCGCGGTCGGCCTGCTTGTGGTGCTGATTTCGGGCGGTATCGACATATCCTTCGCGGTGGCCGCCTCGGTCGTTCAATATGTCACGGTGCTGGCGCTCAATGCGCTCGGCGGCGGCAACTGGGCGGAAGGTTTCATCATTGCCGGCGCGGTTGGCCTTGGTCTCGGTTTCGTCAACGCCTTCCTCGTCTGGCGGCTCAACATCATTTCCATCGTCGCGACCATCTCCACCTTCAACATCTTCTTCGGGCTCTTGATGTTCTTCACCAAGGGCGTGTCGATCTACGACCTGCCCGAATGGCTGTCGACGCGCGTGGTGTTTTACGAGCGCGAGATGTCCGATGGTTCCTGGGTTGAGCTGACGCTGCCCGTCGTGGTCATGATTCTCTGCTGCCTCGCCACCTGGTTCATGATTTCGCGCACCACCGTCGGTCGCAAGCTCTACGCCTTTGGCGACAATCCCGAAGGCGCACGCCGCTTCGGCATCAATATCGGCGCCATGCACTATATTTCCTTCGGCTGGCTTGGCCTGATGGCGGGCATTGCCGGGCTCATGCAGGCGCACTATGCGCAGGAGGTGGTGCCGAACGCGCTTTATGGCCGCGAGCTGGATGTTCTTGCCGCAACCGTGCTTGGCGGTGCGCGGCTTGGCGGCGGCAAGGGCTCCGTCATCGGCTGCGTGCTCGGGGTGCTGATGGTGTCGATCACCCAGAACGGCCTCAACCTGATGGGCGTTTCTCCCTTTGCCTTCAAGATGATCGTCGGTGCCATCATCCTCATCGCCATCACGCTCTCTTCCACCCGCTTCGACAAGCTTTTGCCGAGTGCCTTACGGACATCCGCAAAGAAGGGGAGCGCACAGCGATGAACAGTCTCGTTCGGAAATTCAACGCGATTTTCGGTGCCGACATGGCTGGGCCGGTGATTGCTTTCGTCGCGGTCATGCTCATTTTCGGAACCTTTGCCGATAACTTTCTCTCGCTCGCGACATTCGGTTCGGTCGCCTTCCAGCTGCCGGAACTTGGCCTGCTGACACTGGCGATGCTGCTGCCGCTGCTGACGGGCGGCATCAATCTGTCCGTCACCTTCGCCGCCAATCTGTCGGGTCTCGCCGCAGCCTGGGTGTTGCAGGCCCATGGCGGGGTGGACGCGCCGCCGAGTGCATTCCTGTTCGCCTGCCTTGCCGCACTTGTCACCGGCGGCGCTGCCGGCGCGATGACGGGGGCGGCGATTGCCTACACCCGCGCGCACCCCATTCTGGTGACGCTGTCGATGATGATTTTCCTGCGTGGCCTTGGCGAGTTTCTCACCCGTGGCGGAGACGTTTCCGGTTTCCCCGCCTATATGGCGCCGCTCGGTCACGGCACACTTCTCGGCCTGCCGGTCCCGCTTCTGATTTTCATCGTCTGCGTCGGCCTCTGGCATGTGCTCCTGACGCGAACCAAGCTCGGCTTCGGCCTGTTGATGATCGGCTCGAACATCGAAGCCGCGCGTTATTCCGGCCTCAATACGCGCAAGATTCAGGTCCTCGTCTACACGCTCTCGGGCCTGATGTGTGCGGTTGCCGGCATCATCATGCTTGCCCGTTTCAACTCCGTCCGTGTCGGCCACGGGGAATCCTATCTGCTGATCACGGTGCTGGCGGCCTTTCTCGGCGGCATCAATCCGTTCGGCGGTTTCGGTCGGGTGCTGCCGGTCTTCGTCGCGCTGATCGTTTTGCAACTGCTGTCGTCCGGCCTCAATCTTCTTGGTGCCAACCAGCATCTGGCAACGGCGCTCTGGGGTGTGCTGATGATTGTCGTCATGGCGGCGCGCGGCCTGTTTTCAAGCTACTTCGCATCTCTCAGAAAGAAGGTATGACGTGAAAGGCTTCGGTGTTCACGCAATGATGTGGTCCCTGAACTGGGACCACGAAAACGCCAGACGGTCCATCGCCGCTGCTGCGGATTACGGTCAGGATTTCATCGAGATTCCGCTTATCGATATCCCCTCCGTCGATGCCAAACACACGCGCGTCCTGCTGGAGAAATACGGTTTGCGCGCCGTCTGCTCGCTGGTGCTGCCGGAGCCCGCCTGGGCGTCCGTACGTCCCGATGCGGCAATCGACCATCTGAATGCTGCGCTCGACAAGGCAGCAGAAATGGGCGCGGAGGCGCTGACGGGTGTTACCTATGGCGGCACCAATGAGCGAACCGGATTTCCTCCGACACAGGGCGAATATGACAATCTGACAAGGGCGCTCTCCAGCGCTGCCGGCCACGCAAAAACACTCGGCCTGCAATTCGGTATCGAAACCGTCAACCGCTACGAGAACCATCTGCTTAATTCCGCCGAACAGGCGGTGGCGCTGGTGGAGCGCATCGGTGCCGACAACATCTTCGTCCATCTCGATACCTTCCACATGAATATGGAGGAAAAGGGCATCGCCAACGGCATCGTCGCCGCCCGCAACCATCTGAAATACATGCATATGTCGGAAAGCGACCGCGGCACGCCGGGTTGCGGCAATGTTGCCTGGGACGAGGTCTTTTCGGCGCTCGCGGCCATCGGCTTCAAGGGCGTGCTGACGCTCGAAAGCTTCGCTGCGATGCCCAGGGAGATGGCCGGTGCGATTTCCACCTGGCGGCCGGTTGCGCCCAGCGCCGATGAGGTTCTCGACAGGGGACTGTCATTCCTGCGCGACAAGGCGAACCAGTACCGCATTTTCTGAAAGCACTCATTATCGGGGCAAGCACCTTGAACACTATTGACGATAATGCCCGTGAGATTGCGGGCCTCGCCCTCCAGCGACTGGAAGGGTCGGAGGGCCGGCGTGTGATGATTGCGATTGCCGGTGCCCCCGGATCGGGAAAATCAACCATTGCCGAATGCGTGGTCGATGCGTTGAACGCAGGCAAAGGCGTATCGGCCGCACTGTTTCCGATGGATGGCTTTCATTATGACGATGCCGTTCTGGAAGAGATGAAGCGCCGTGCCTTCAAGGGCGCCATCGATACGTTCGATGCTCACGGCCTGCGCCACATGCTTGAGCGCCTGAAGGCCAATGAGGATGATGTTGTTGCCGTCCCCGTCTTCGACCGCGCCATCGAGATCGCCCGCGCCGGCGGACGCCTGATCCCGCAATCTGTCGATATCATCGTCTGCGAGGGCAATTATCTCCTCGCCGGCCAGTCGCCATGGGATCGCCTCAAGCCGATCTTCGATCTCACTATTTTCGTTGATGTCGACGAAGACGATCTGCGTGCGCGGCTGCGGGACCGCTGGCGAAGCTTCGGTCTCGGCGAGGACGAGATCAACCGGAAGGTGGAGGAAAACGATCTCCCCAATGGCCGCTTCATCACGTCGACAAGCACGGAGCCGGATATTCGCATCGGAAATCCGGGAAGCAGTTCCGCGTCCTGAACCTGCCTGAAGGGCTGCGCCTCCCTATCCAAAGTCAAGCGAAACAGAAAAGCGAAAGAGACCCCATGAAACACGGCATCTATTACTCCTACTGGGAACATGAGTGGAGCGCCAAGTTCGGCCCCTATATCGAGAAGGTCGCCAAGCTCGGTTTCGATATCATCGAAGTCGCCGCCCACCACATCAATGAATACAGCGACGCCGAACTCGCCGTCATCAGGCAGAGCGCAAAGGATAACGGCATCATCCTCACCGCCGGCATCGGCCCTTCGAAAACGAAGAACCTGTCGTCAGAGGATGCCGCGGTTCGTGCAGCCGGCAAGGCGTTCTTTGAACGCACCCTTACCAATGTCGCCAAGCTAGACATCCACACCATCGGCGGCGCGCTGCATTCCTATTGGCCAATCGACTATTCGCAGCCGGTCGACAAGGCGGGCGATTATGCGCGCGGCGTCGAAGGCATTCACGGCATTGCCGATTTCGCCAATGATCTCGGCATCAACCTGTGCATCGAAGTCCTCAACCGCTTCGAAAACCACGTGCTCAACACGGCGGCCGAAGGCGTTGCTTTCGTCAAGGATGTTGGCAAGAACAACGTGAAAGTCATGCTGGACACCTTCCACATGAATATCGAGGAAGACAGTTTTGGCGAGGCCATCCGTACGGCCGGCCCGTTGCTGGGGCATTTCCATACCGGCGAGAGCAATCGCCGCGTACCGGGCAAGGGCAGGATGCCCTGGCACGAAATCGGCCTCGCCCTTCGCGATATCAATTACACCGGCGCGGTCGTCATGGAGCCTTTCGTCAAGACCGGCGGAACAATCGGCTCCGACATCAAGGTGTGGCGCGATCTCAGCGGCGGCGCCGACCTCGCGAAAATGGACGAGGATGCCCGCAATGCCCTGGCATTTTCCCGTTTCGTGCTTGGCGGCTGATGGCCCACAAGCGCATTGACCGGGCGGCGGCTATCTGTCGCCCGGGCAGCCACTGCCATGTTCGCCCGCCATCGCCGAGTTGAAAAGACAACCGCTTGTGGGCTAAAGCACTGATGTCTCTTCGGGATCAAAACGATCCGCCCAAGACCATTGGTTTGCATGATCCCTGTCGCACTCCCGTCCGTCGAAGCGTTGCTTCTCCTTGCCTTCTTGCTCATCACGACCTTCGTATGGATCGTCTGGACGTTCCTGCTGTTCGTACGATATGTGGCAGGCCGCTGGAAGCGCCCCACGATCCTGCCCTATGGGCTGGTAACCGCCGTCGCGCTTTTCACCCTCTTTCGGTTCGGTGATTTTTATCTGCAGATGCGCGCCTATGACAAAGAGAGGGCGGCAAGCCATCGGCCGGAACTGCTCGAGCCGGCGCGTCTGGGCCAAATCGATATGCCCAAGGGCACCAAACTCGAACTGGCCATTGCCAATAACAGGGAAGCCTTCGACCGGGCCGTGTTTCCGCATCCGGTGCGGGTGGCGGATATCGATGCCGTCGAAATCGCCCGTTATATCGCGATAAAAACCAACGAGAATTATGAAACAGTGGGCTTTACCCCGCAGACCATGCGGATCACCGGCAACGGCGTGACCACCCAGAACGGCTGGCGCTGCGACGCGACGCAACCGGTGGAGTTCGATCTTTCGCCCGATGGCGGCATATCCGCTTTCAACAACTGCACTCTTTCCGATGGCAATGTTGTCGACGGCATCACCCTGCCGAAAGGCACGTCCCTGCGTGCCTCCACCGGCAATGTCTATATCGATGGCGTCGTCGATTCCGATAAATGGGTTCTCGACACGGCGCAGGACCAGACGGTTCACATCGACGGTTTCGATCTTTCCGAGGCGACGCTTGCCCTTGATGGCGAGCGAAAACTCCACGAGATCAAAAGAGGTGTCCTGTCAAAAGACGCAACGCTCGGGACGCTTCACCATGCCGCCGGAACCAGTATTCGTTACAATCCCCGGCATCTTCGCAACGACTATCCCGGCGCGTGGTTGATAATCCCGCCCCTGCCGGCTGCCGATGCTCCACCGGTTCCGTCGCATGATATCGTGCAGGGCAGGGACGGAAAGGTTCTGTCCAGCCCTGCCGACTGATTGCACCAAGGTCACCGTAAGACGGAAGCCAGAAATTCGCGTGTGCGGTCTTCTTTCGGCTGGCCAAAAATCTCGTCCGGTTTTCCCTGTTCGCAGATGCGGCCCTTATCGAAGAAACACACGCGGTCCGAGACTTCCCGTGCAAAGCGCATTTCGTGGGTGACAAGAAGCATTGTCAGGTCATGCTCATGGGCCAGGTCGCGGATGACGGACAGCACTTCGCCGACCAGTTGCGGGTCGAGCGCCGAGGTCGGCTCATCGAAAAGCAGGACACGCGGACGCATGGCAAGCGAGCGGGCAATGGCGACACGCTGCTGCTGCCCGCCGGAAAGCTGCACCGGATAATGATCCTTCTTATCCGCCAGCCCGACCATCTTCAGCAATTCGATTGCGCGCGCCTCCGCCTCCGCGCGGCCGATGCCCAGAACCCGCACCGGCGCCTCCACGATATTGCGAAGGACGGTCATATGGGGAAAGAGATTGAAGCTCTGGAACACCATGCCGACGTGGTTGCGGATCTGGCGCAGATGTTTTTCCGAGGCCTTGAATGGTCCTTTGCCGCCTGGCTCATGGTAGGACATATCCGCAAGGGTCAGCTTTCCCTCCTGGAACGGCTCCAGCGTCATGAGAATGCGCAGAACTGTTGATTTGCCGGAGCCGGACGGACCGATGAGGGTGACTTTTTCGCCCTTCGC
The DNA here is from genome assembly GCF_027871605.1 of Agrobacterium sp. CFBP 3001. Classification (NCBI taxonomy): domain Bacteria; kingdom Pseudomonadati; phylum Pseudomonadota; class Alphaproteobacteria; order Hyphomicrobiales; family Rhizobiaceae; genus Agrobacterium; species Agrobacterium sp. CFBP 3001. Next base: position 32,028 of record NZ_JAQAHD010000017.1, on the reverse strand, counting down.
CACGCTGAAATTGAACTGGTCGAGCACCGTCAGAATGCCGAAGCGTTTCGTGACATCGGAAAATTCGATCAGTGGCTGGTTCGTGTTGTTGGTCATCGCAAGGGTATTCCTGCTTTTGGAAGTGCCCTTTGCAGGCGGCTGAGGCCTGCCGAGCAGATTATGGTCAGAAGGAGGAAGATCAGGCCCACAAGCGTCAGCGGCACCAGATATTCGAAGGTGCGCTCGCCGATCATATTGGCAAGCCCCATCATCTCCAGAACCGTGACGACGGAAAGCACCGGCGTTTCCTTGATCATGGCAACCAGATAGTTGCCCATGGCCGGAACGATGCGCGGAATGGCCTGGGGGATGATGATATCCCTGTAGGTCTGCATGTGTGTGAGATTAAGCGCCGTCGCCGCTTCCCACTGGCCGTGATGCACCGCCTCTATGCCGCCGCGATAGACCTCGGACGTGTAGGCGGCATATTGCAGGCCGAGCGCCAGCGCGCCGGTGAGAAATGCCGGCAGGACAATGCCGAAATCCGGAAGCACGTAATAGAGAAAGAACAGCTGCACCAGAAGCGGCGTATCGCGCAGGAATTCGACCACCAGCGCGGTCGGCCAGGAGATCATTTTCACCCGGCTGCGGCGCAGCAGCGCAAAGACAAGCCCCAGAACCAGCGCAATCGCGAAGCCGGCGGCGGCTGCTTTCAGCGTTACCGTAAGTCCAATCAGAATGATGGGCAGGATGGAGGTCGTGTAGGTGAGCCAGGTGGTCGTGTCCCATTCGTAACCATACATCATGAGAAGATATCCTTACGAATGGCGGGTGCGCGGGAAGACGTTGCCGCGGCGCACGAAGCGTTCGATCACCCGGATGAGGACCATCAGGATCAGCGACATCGCAAAATAACAAAGCAGCGTGACCGAATAGATGCTGGCGCTATCCAGCGTCAGGTTGCGGATCGACTGCGCCGCGAATGTGAGATCGGCAATCGAGATCAGCGACACGAGCGATGAAAGCTTCAGCGTTTCGATGGCGAGATTGCCGAAGGCCGGCATCATCTCAACGACAGCTTGCGGCAAGGAAATGCGAAACAGCGTCTGCATCCGTGTGAAATTCAGCGCGCGTGCGGCTTCCAGCTGCTGCACCGAGACGGACGACAGCGCGCCGCGAACGATTTCCGCTCCGTAACCGCCGGCATGGGCGGCAAGCACCAGCACGCCGGTGGTAATCGGATCGAAGCTCAGCCCGACCAGCGGCAGGGCATAATAAAACCAGAAAAGCTGCACCAGCAGCGAGGTGCCGCGGAACACTTCCGTGTAACAAAGCGCGATGGTCGACAGGATCGGTCCACCCTCGACGCGCAGAATGCCGAAGAAAAAGGCGAGCACCGTGCCGACGACAAGGGCTGCGACCGTAATCGTCATGGTGACGACGGCACCTTGCCATAACATTGGCAGATAGGCGGTCATGTCCATCTGGCGTTTTCCCGAGTTTCCGAGGAACGGCGCCCGGTTATGGCCGGGCGCCGGCTGGCATTATTTGCCGGCGCAGAGATCGGCGACCTTCTTTTCGGCCGCCGCCGCAATACTCTGTTCGGAGAGGCCATATTTGGCGAGGATTTTCTTGTAATCGTCGGTCTTGCGGAATTCGACGAGTGCGGCGTTGAAGGCGTCACGCAGCTCCTTGTCTTCTGGCCGGAAGGCAAAACCCCCGTAATTACGCACCGGCGCATCCTTCACGACCGGATCGGTGAAAGGCTTGACCTGCTCGACATTGGCCTGACCCTTGGCGAGTTCCGAAACCGTCAGTTCCGTCGCGGCGTAGGCGTCGGCCCGGCTCTGGACGGTGGGAATGGCATCGGCATTGGCGGGGATGAAGACGATCTGCTCTTCCTTGACGCCGACCGCCCGCAGGAAGTCGACATTGTTGGCGCCCGACACGACAGCTACCTTCAACGAGGGGTCCTTGGCGATATCGGCATAGGTGGTCAGCTTTTTCGGATTGCCCTTCTTCACCAGCAGGCCTTCGCCATAGGACGAGTTCGGTTCGGTGAAGGCGACCTGCTTGCAGCGCTCGGGCGAGATGTTCTGTTCGGCGGCCGCAAAATCGAAGCGACGGGCTTTGAGGCCGGGGATCAGCGTGCCGAAGGGCGTCACCGTCCAGTTGACCTCCTCGATACCCATCGATTTCAGAACCGCGTTGGCCACATCGGGGCCGATGCCGGCGGAGGTGCCGTCTGGCTGCATGTAGGAATAGGGCACTTCATTGGCCGTTGCGGCGCGGATATAGCCCTGGCTTTTGACTTCTTCGACAGTCAGGGCGCTGGCGGACGTCACGCCGATGGTAAGCGCGAGGGCGGAAAGCCCGGCAAGTCTGGTAATGTGCATGTTCTTACTCCTCTGGTTGGGTTGCGCGGTCCGTTTTCGGATCTCACGATGTTCTTGTGGCTAGGTATTCTCCGTGACCGTGGCGATGACGGAAAGGCAGTCGCCGGCCTTGATCAGGCCGGGAACATGGCGCGCGGCAAGCACGCCATTGATGGAGGCGCGGTAATCGACCGGCGCGAGGCCGGTTTTGCCGAGAGAATAAACCCGGGCGATTGTTTCACCCGCCGTGACCGCGTCTCCCAGATCGCGGACAAAAGCGACGAGCCCGTCGTCTTCGGCAAAGGTGAAGCAATCGCTGGATGGCATATCCAGCCAGCGGCTTGGCGCAGGTGCCGGTGCGCCTGCGAGGATGTCGGCATGGCGCAGCAGATTGACGGTGCCTTTCCGGGCGATGTCGATCGATCTTGCGCTTGCCGTGCCGGCTCCGCCGAGTTCGGTCGTGACAAAGACCTTGCCCATCTCCTCGACCGTTGTGTCGAGCATGCCGACGGCATCGATTTCCAGCATCTTCATCGAATAGGGCGCAGCAAAAGCCGCCACCGCTTCAAAACACCGGGCCTCCTGCGTCTTGTCGGGCAATTCGTGGGCTGCGGCATAGGGCAGGAAATCAAGCGTCCTGCCGCCGGAATGGAAATCGAGAACGATATCCGCGAGCGGTATCAGATGGCGGGTCACGTAGTCGGCGATCTTCTCCGTCACCGTGCCGTCAGGGCGGCCGGGAAAGCTGCGGTTCAGGTTTCCCCTGTCGATGGGCGAGGTGCGTGTTCCCGCTCGAAAGGCCGGATAGTTGAGCGCCGGCACGATGATGACGCGCCCGTTCACATCTGCCGGATCAAGCGTGTGGGCGAGTTCAAAAAGTGCTGCCGGTCCCTCATATTCGTCACCATGATTGGCGCCGGTCAAAAGGGCTGTCGGCCCTTCGCCATTGGCGATGACGCAGATCGGAATCATCACCGAGCCCCAGGCGCTGTCATCGCGGCTGTATGGCAGCCGCAGATGACCATGCTGCACACCCTTCGCGTCAAAATCGACGGTGGGCGTGATCGGCGAGGGGCGAAGCGCGGTCTTCAACATCGTCTCAGCCTTTCACGAACAGTTGCCGCGGCACATTGGAAAGGCATTCGACACCCGTTTCGGTGATGGCGATGCTTTCGGTGATTTCGAGGCCCATGTCTTTCAGCCAGAGACCGGTCATGAAATGGAATGTCATGCCGGGCTTCAGCTCCGTGCCGTCGCCGGGGCGAAGGCTCATGGTGCGCTCGCCCCAGTCCGGCGGATAGGAGAGGCCGATGGGATAGCCGGTGCGGTTGTCCTTGATTATCCCGTATTTTTTCAGGACGGCGAAGAAGGCATTGGCGATGTCCTCGCAGGTGTTGCCTGGCTTTGCGGCGGAAAGACCGGCTTCCATGCCCTCAAGAGTCGCCTTTTCCGCATCGAGAAACGCCTGTGTTGGCTTGCCGAGAAAGACGGTGCGCGACAGCGGGCAATGATAACGGCGGTAGGCGCCGGCGATTTCGAAGAAAGTACCTTCGCCTGAGCGCATCGGCTTGTCGTCCCATGTCAGATGCGGGGCGGAGGCGTCGGCACCCGAAGGAAGCAGCGGCACGATGGCGGGATAGTCGCCGCCGAATTCGGCGGTTCCACGAATGCCGGCATCGTATATTTCGGCCACGAGATCGCATTTGCGCATGCCCGGCTCAACGACATCGACAATACGTTTGTGCATCAGCTCGACGATTTTGCCGGCCTTGCGCATATAGTCGAGTTCGGTCGGGCTTTTCACCGCGCGCTGCCAATTCACGAGACCCGCGGCATCCTTGAAACGGGCGTTTGGCAGATGTTTCTGCAGAGACGCGAAGGCGGCTGCCGAGAAATAATAATTATCCATCTCGACACCGACCGTCAGGCCGGACCAGCCGCGCTCCTCGATGATCTCAGACAGCAGGTCCATCGGGTGCCGTTCGGTCGATTGAACGTAGTGATCCGGATAGCCGATGATATTGTCGTGGGCGAGATAGGCTGTGCGTCTGGCGCCGTTGGCATCCTGCTTGCGGCCGTACCAGATCGGCTCGCCTTCCGGCGGCACCAGCACGCATTGATGCACATAGAAGGACCAGCCGTCATAGCCGGTCAGCCAATGCATGTTGGACGGGTCGGTGACGACCAGAAGATCGAGCCCGGCCTTTTCCATGGCTTTACGTGTTTTGGACAGGCGCGCGGCATATTCCTCGCGCGTAAAGTTCAGCGTTACGCTCACGCTGCGTCTCCCATTTTTACGCTGTTTTCGATGGTTTGACCGCTCTTGGCTTCCTTTGCGCGGGCAAAGGCGAGATTGGCGATAGCCGTGTCCTGCACGCCGGTGCCGGTCAGGTCGGCAAAGGTGATGTCCTTGTTCGACATGCGGCCCTGCACCTTGCCAGCAATGACGTCCCCAAGTTCGGCGAAGTGCTGATCCGACGCGGCGTGGCCGGCGGCGATGGCGTGACGCAACTCACCGAGAATGCGGGTCTGCGAGATGCGGTCCGCGACATAATGTACTCTGGCGAATACGGCCGGATCGATCTCGTTCTTGTGTTCGGCATCCGATCCCACGGCTGTCAGATGCTGGCCTTCTTCCAGACAGTCGGCAAAGAGGATCGGGCTTTCGGCTGGTGTCGTTGTCACGATGATATCGGCACCCCGCGCGGCGGCCTGCGGATCGGCCATGGCGGTGACTTCGATGCCGTGTTCGCTGGCGAAATCGCCCGCAAGTCTCTTGGCCTTGTCATGGTCGCGTGCCCATATCCGTGCCGATCTGATCGGGCGCACCAGCATCAGGGCTTCAAGCTGCAAACGGGCCTGCATGCCCGCCCCGAAGATTGCGGCGACGGACGCGTCTTTGCGGGCCAGATGCCGCGCCGCGACAGCACCAGCCGCGGCGGTCCGCACATCGGTAAGATAGCCATTGTCGAGGAGAAGGGCCTCCACCAGTCCGGTCTTCGCACTGAAGAGGATCATCAGGCCATTGAGGCTGGGCAGACCGAGTTTCGGATTGTCGAAGAAACCGGGGCTGACCTTGATGGCGAAACCGTCAAAGCCCGGCACATAGGCCGTCTTCACATCCACTTCGCCACGAAACTCCGGAATATCGAGCCGCAGGATCGGCGGCATGGCAACGGCTTGCGTTGCGAGCGCCGCAAAGGCCCGCTCCACGCAGTCGACAGCGGAAAGGTCGAGCTGGATGACACCGCGCAGATCTTTTTCGGTCAGGATGGTGATGCGGCTCATGCGGCTCCCCCGTCGATGATTGTTCTGTGGATCGCCGGATCGATGTTTCCGCCCGACACGATGATGGCGGTCGGGCCGCTGATGTCGATCTTGCCGGACAGGATGGCAGCGAAACCAACGGCGCCCGCACCCTCCACCGTCAAACCTTCTTCGCGCGCCGCATGGCGGATGCCGGCCGCGATCTCGTCTTCGGAAACCAGCACGATCTCATCGAGAAGCGTCTGGCAAAGCGCGAATGTCACGCGGTTCTCTAGTCCAATCCCGCCGCCCAGCGAATCTGCCAGCGTTTCTTCTTCCCGGACGGTGACGGGCCGGCCGGCTGCGACCGACGCCTGCATCGCCGCACCCCGCTCCATGGAAATGCCGATGACCCGTGCCCGTGGCTTCAGCGCCTTCACCGCAACGGCGATACCGCCCGCAAGGCCGCCGCCGGAAAGAGGAACGAGCACCGTCGCCAGTTCAGGCATGTCTTCGACAAGCTCGAGACCGATCGTGCCCTGGCCGGCCACAACGTCAGCATCATCGAATGGCGGGATTGCGGTCAGGCCGAGATTCTTGTTCAGGCGCTCCGCTTCCTCCTGCGCGTCATCCTGTGACCTGCCGACGATCCGAATCTCCGCACCGAGCGCGCGGATCGCCTCAACCTTGTTCGCCGGTACGAGTGCCGACATGCAAATCGTGGAGGGAATTCTGAGCTTGCGTGCAGCATAAGCCACGGCCCGGCCATGATTGCCTGTCGAGGCCGTGACGAGGCCACGCCTACGTGCCTCATCGTCAAGCGAGAGTATGGCGTTCATCGCGCCGCGCAGTTTGAAGGCGCCGATGGGCTGAAGGGTTTCAAGTTTCAGATGAACGGGATAACCACAGCGTTCGGACAGATTGTCCGAGCGAACAAGCGGCGTGCGCTCCACCTGTCCGGCAAGCCGCGCAGCTGCCTGCTCTATCGCGGTCAGCGAGACCGGAAGCAGGGTTTTGTCGGCGGATGTGGACAGGTTTTCGCTCTTCATGATTGTCATGTTGAGAGCGAAGTAAAATCATGTCAATTATTATATTGTAATGATTCAATGATTTTCGGGCGGCTGCCTCAGCCTATTGAACCGATATCGTAGACCGGCGGCAGTTGCTCGAAGGTCTGCCGCACGGTGGTCAAGGCTTTGACGAGGCTTGGGTGATTGAGGCGGCCGCCGAGGCATATGCGGATGCCGCCTCCATGGCCGGGGCCGGCAATGAATGGTTCCGACGGCGTGACCGCGACGTTCTGGTTTGTGAGCGCGCGCACCAGGCCGTCCTCCGTCCAGCGCGGTGGAACCTTCAGCCAGGCGCAGAAGGAGAGGGGGTGGGTCGAGGCGATATGGTCGCCCAATATGTCCGTGGCGATCTTTTGCCGCGCACGCACTTCGGCGCGCTGGACATCCAGCAGCCGCCCTGCGGTGCCGTTTTCGACCCAGCGCGTGGCGATTTCGGCCGTGAGATAGGTGCCGCTCCAGCTCGATACACGCAGGATAGAGGCGGCGCGGATGGAGTAGGCGGGCGGCACGACGAGATAACCGACGCGTAGCCCGGTCAGCACCGTCTTGGTAAAGCTGGTGACGAAAAAGCCCAGATCAGGCAGCATTTCGGTGATGGATGGCAGGTCATCCTCGATGATCGGGCGATAAACTTCGTCCTCAATGACAAAGACGCCGTACCGTTCGGCAATCGCCGCAATCGCCCGCCTGCGCTCCGCACCCGAAACATGCCCGGTGGGATTGTTGAGGGTGGGAATGAGCACCAGCGCCCTGACACCGCCGGCTGCACAGGCGGCCTCGAGCGCGTCCGGCAGAATGCCCTCTTCGTCGGTCGGCAGGCCCTTGAGGCTGAAGCCCAGAATGTTCGACAGGCCGATAATGCCGTGGTCGGTGAGGTTTTCGCAGAGAACCACGTCGTTCGAGCGGATAATGCAGCTCAAAGCAAGGAAAATGCCGTGCGCAGCACCGTTGGTGACAAGAATACGCTCCGCGCCGGCGGTCACGCCCATCATGCCAAGCCAGATCCGGGCGGTTTCGCGATGGCTGTCGAGGCCCGCGACCGGCCGGCAGGGGCGCATGAAGCCCGAATTGTCGCCATCGGCCAAGTCGCGAAGGATGGCGCGCGAGGCGTTTTCATGGTCGTCGAGATAAACGCCGCGGATAATCGATAGATCGAGCACCTCGGTCGGGCTGTGATCGAGCATCATGCGGCCCGCCCGGTCCGTCACCCGTGTCTTCACGAAAGTGCCGCGGCCGATTTCGCCGCTGAGATAACCCAGCCGCTCGGCCTCCTTGTAGGAAAGACTGACGGTCTGGACCGAAAGGCCGAGTTCGCGGGCGAGATCGCGGTGGGTCGGCATGCGGTCCATCGGCTTCAGGACGCCGGCGTCGATATCGGCAATGATGCGTTCCGTCAGTGCCGAATGTTTCGTTTCGCCCTTCTGCTTGGCAAGCGACGGCCGCCATGCCACCGGTTTGCTTGCGGAAACCGGATCGGAGCTGAGAGGATTGGCTTGACGACGCATGAAATTGTCTCGTTTTTGACGAAGGTAATTTCATGACATTATGCATGCTTCTGCGAAAAGATGAAGCCTTATGCAGCGCAGATGACAACTGCGCCGCAAATAGGTGCAGTTGTCACGTCATTGCTTTCGAAATGGGCAGCAGCGGTGACCGTTTAACCCGAGGGTTGGCGATCAGATTTTCTCGCCGGCCTGCACCAGATCATCCATGACGCTGCGCACGGCGGCTTCGGCGATAGCGATGATCTCGTCCACCTCCGCCTTCGTTGTGACGAGTGGCGGCGCAAAGCCCAGAATATCGCCATGCGGCATGGCGCGGGCAATAAGGCCGCCGTTGCGCGCCGCCTTCGAAACGCGCGCGCCGACCGTGAGGCCGGGGGCAAAACGTGTCTTCTTTTCACGATCCGCCACGAATTCGATGGCGCCCATCAGGCCCACGCCACGCACCTCTCCGACGATTGGAAGCTGCGCGAACTTCGCCTTCAACTGCTCCTGAAAATAGCTGCCGACGGCCCGCGAATTGCCAGGCAGGTCTTCCTTTTCGACAATGTCGAGCACGGCGTTTGCCGCAGCCGCACCGATGGGGTGGCCGGAATAGGTGTAGCCATGGGAGAAGGCCCCGACGCGATCGGCGCCTTCCTCCATCACCCTGTAGACTTTTTCTCCAACGATGGCGCCGGAGAGCGGGAAATAGGCCGAAGTCAGGCCCTTGGCGACGGTGATCAGGTCCGGTTCGATGCCATAATGTTGCGAGCCGAACATGGAGCCTGTACGGCCGAAACCGGTAATCACCTCATCGGCAATCAGCAGGACATCGTATTTTTTGAGAACATCCTGTATCGCCGGCCAGTAGCCTTCCGGCGGCGGTGTGATGCCGCCCGTGCCAAGCACCGGTTCGGCAATGAAGGCGCCTATTGTGTCGGGCCCTTCGCGCAGGATGAGTGCTTCCAGTTCATCGGCGCGGCGTTTTGAGAATTCCAGCTCGGTTTCACCGGCTTCCGCACCCCAGTAATGGTGCGGAACGCCGGTGTGCAGCACGCCGGCGCGCGGCAGGTCCATGTGGTCGTGATAAAAGCTCATGCCGGTCATGGAGCCGGAGACCACGCTGCAGCCGTGATACCCTCTCTCGCGGGAAATGATTTTTTTCTTCTGCGGCCTGCCGCGCAGGTTGTTGTAATACCAGACGAGCTTGGCCTGGGTCTCGTTGGCGTCCGAGCCCGACATGCCGTAAAAGACCTTGCTCATCTTGCCGGGCGCCATCTTCACCAGCCGGTCGGAAAGGATCGCCAGTTCGTCCGTCGTGTGGGCGGCGTAGGAATGGTAGTAGGCAAGCCTGTAGGCCTGACGGGAGATGGCCTCCGCCACCTCGGTGCGGCCATAGCCGACATTGACGCAATAAAGACCGGCGAAGCCATCGATCAGCTGCTTGCCATGCGCGTCCTGAATGCGGATGCCCTTGCCGGTTTCGACGATGGTCGGTTCGCCGAGTTTGCCGCTGGCAAAATCCTTCAGCTGCGTGAAGGGATGCAGAACCGCATTTCGATCCATTTCCGCGATGTTTTTGATGTCGATGGTCATAGGCGAGTTCCTTTCAGGCAGCCAGGTTGCCGAAGCAGACATATTTGGGTTCGAGATATTCCAAGAGGCCATGACGCGAGCCCTCGCGGCCAAGGCCGGATTGTTTCCAGCCGCCGAATGGAATGGGCGCGCCGGTGAATTTCGGGGTGTTGACGGCAACCATGCCGTATTCCAGCTGGTCGGTCAGGCGCATCGCCCGGCCGAGGTCGTTGGTGTAGACATAGGCGGCAAGCCCCATCTCCGTGGCATTGGCGCGGCGGACCACCTCCCGCTCGTCATCGAAGGGCAGGATGGCGGCGACGGGACCGAAGGTTTCTTCGCGCGCGATCAACATGTCGTCTGTCACATCGGCCAGCACGGTGGGGGTGACGAAATTGCCGCCGAGCGGGCGGTCCTGTCCACCGCAGACGAGGCGTGCGCCGGCAGAAAGCGCCTGCGCGATCTGCTGACGGCACTTTTCGGCGACGGACGGTCGTGTCATCGGCCCGATGTCGATACCGGGTTCAAGGCCATGGCCGACGGTCAGTCTGGAGGTCGCATCGGCAAACCGCTCAATGAAACGGTCATAAAGCCCGCGTTGAACATAGATGCGGTTTGCCGCAAGGCAGTCCTGTCCCGATGTGGCGAATTTGGCGGCGAGGCAGCCTTTCACGGTCTGGGACAGGTCCGCATCGGCGAAGACGATGAAGGGTGCGTGGCCGCCAAGTTCCAGCGAGGCTTTTTTGATGGTCGCCGCCGATTGCGTGAGGAGGAGCCGCCCCACCTCCGTCGAACCGGTGAAGGAAAACGCCCGCACCTCGGTATGCTCCAGCAGGCGGCGCGCGAGCGGCGCGGCTTCACCCGGCAGAACCTGCAACACGCCGGCCGGCATGCCCGCCTCCTGCGCCAGTTTTGCCAGTGCCAGTGCCGAAAGCGGCGTTTCCGGCGCCGGTTTGACGATCATCGTACAGCCGGCAGCAAGGGCCGCGCCCGCTTTGCGGGCGATCATGGCTGAGGGAAAGTTCCAGGGCGTGATGGCCACCGTGACGCCGATCGGCTGCATCCGCACGGAAAGATTGCCGCCTTTGAGGTGGCTGGGAATTGTCTCGCCATAGGATCTCTCGCCTTCGCTCGCAAACCAGTCGAGAAAGGCGGCGGCATAGGAAATTTCGCCGAGCGATTCCGAAAGCGGCTTTCCCTGTTCGGCGCTGATGATAACAGCGAGGTCGCGGGCATTGTCACGCATCAGCCGGCCCCATGCCCGCAGGATATCGCCGCGTTCCACGGGCAGCATGTCCCGCCACCGGAGAAACGCTCTGCCGGCGGCCTCGACTGCGGCGTCCACGTCGTTCAGGGAGCAGGAAGAGACATCGAGCAGATGATCTCCGCTAGCCGGATCGACAATGCCCAGCGTCTCCTTGCGCGCCACCCATTGCCCATCCAGAAAGGCGCGATGTTCGATCAGCTCCGGTCGTTGAAGGTTTTTAAGCGCTGCGCTGGCGATAGCTTCCATCGGCAAGTTCCCTTTTCATTTGCCAGAAGCTTAACTGCGCTGCATGATTGATCGACGGCGTTTAAGCACGCGTCGACGCAGGAATAATGCTTAGTTCGACATAAAGATGCAGGAATCCCGCATGACCCAGATTGACCGAGCCGACCGGGCACTGCTTGACGCCGTACAGAAGAACAATCGCCTGACATCGGAAGAGTTGGCCAAAATCGTCAACCTGTCGCCAACCGCGTGCCAGCGTCGGTTGAAGCGCCTGCGTGATGAAGGGGTGATCGAAGCCGATGTGGCAATCGTTTCGCCCAAGGCCGTCGGGCGCGGCATCACCATGATCGTTCTCGTCTCGCTGGAGCGAGAAAGGGCCGATATTGTCGATCGTTTCAAGGCCGCCATTCGCGCCACGCGGGAGGTGATGATCGGTTATTACGTGACGGGTGACGCCGATTTCATCCTGGTGATCACGGCCAAGGACATGGAAGACTACGAGGCCTTCACCCGCCGGTTCTTTTACGAGAACCACGATATCAAGGGGTTCAAGACGATGGTCGTCATGGACCGCGTCAAGGCCGGATTCGCCTTTCCAATCGATCCATGAGTGAACGAAAGGGCTGTCCGGAATCAGACTAGGGCCAGAATCCGGGCCGGGCCGCCTGTTCCGCCGCGGTGTGCCGGCGCGCCGACGATTATGGTCGCTCCCTTGACCGGCAGAGCCTCGAGGTTGTTCAGCCCTTCGATGCCGTAGCGCCCCGCCGGCAGCCAGGAATTGTGAACCGCGAAATCTGCGGAGTTGCCGGGATCCAGCGAAAGCGTGTCGACGCCAATGGCGACCGTATCGAGCTTGAGCAGAAGGTCGGTCGCCGATTTGCCGAAACCGGGGAAGGCGAATTTTCCGGCGTCGTCATTGCGGAATGAGGGGCTCTTCACTTTGGTTGCCCAGCCGGAGCGCAGGGCCACGATTGCACCTGCCGGAATGTCGCCATTCGCAGATATCCAGCGCTCGATGTCTTCGGCTTCAATGGTGGAATTGGCATCGTCTTTGGCGCGGTCGGTGATGTCGACGATGACAAGCGGCGCCACAAGTTTCTGCGGCTCCAGCTGGTCGACGCTCGCGCCATCCGCGCTGAAGTGGAAAGGCGCATCGATATGGGTGCCGGTATGTTCGTAGATGGTGAGTTTGTGGAGCTGATAGCCGTCCTTGGCGATCTCCGCTGCCCACTCGTATTCTATGCCCGGTTTGCCATCGAATGTGGGAAATGTGGAATCATAGGTATGGGTGAGATCAACGACCTGCCGGGGCGATTGCGCCAGCACCGGCGCCGCCAGGCTGCCCGCCGTCATGGCCGTTAAACCGGCCGCGGCGCCCTTGAACAGCAGGCGTCGTGACAGCATGTTCCGTTTTACGTTCTCGATCACGCAATTGTTGCACATGCCTCAGTCCCTCCATTGAGAAATCCCTGTTCTCAAGCGTAGCGCAAAGGTGGAGTGACGCAAGGCAGGACCTGCCCCAATTTTTAACCTGTTTCAGGTGGCGGCTCCGGAAATTCGCCGCTCATCCGGTTGCCGCGGACGTCATGTCGCCCGCGGCCCAGGAGTGGCAGGGATCAGTCGCGACGCTGCACGACGGCGAGTGCGACCGTCAATGCGGCAAGGACGGCGGTGAGAGCGAGCGGCGCGGTCGCACCGTAGGAGTCAACGATATAACCGCCGAGCACCGCGCCAATGCTGATCGCCACCTGGAAAGATACCACCATCAGGCTGCCGGCTGCCTCCAAGGCATCGGGTGCACCACGGGAGAGGTTTGTCGGCAGCACGACCGGCCCCATGCCGAATGCAAGGCCCCAAAGTGCGACGAGAGCAAAAGCCGCACTCGTATGAGCACCCCAGATAACGAGGGCGATCGTCGCAAATGCCATCACCGCTGCAGTGACGATGAGAGCAACGCGGATACTGGCGTCAGCCATCCGGCCGCCGACGACATTGCCGATCACCGAGGCAACGCCAAATCCGAGCAGGGCGAGTGCAATCGGCGTGGTGTCAAGAAGCGTGACCTTTTCGAGGAAGGGACGCACATAGACCGAGCCTGCAAAATGCCCCGTCATCAGCAACAGGATGGCAAGCATACCGAGCTGAACGCTGCGGCGTCGCGTCAATCCAAGGACATCGGAAAGACTGTTGCTTGTACTTGCCGGCAGCGACGGCAGGCTGAGTATCTGAAGCAGCATGGCAACTATGGCAAGTCCCGCCGTCATAGACATGGCGATGCGCCATCCCAGCCAGTCGCTGATCAGGGCGCCCATCGAAGGAGCTGCAATGGTGGCAAGCGAAACGCCGAGGGTAACGATAGCCATGCCGCGCCCGGTTGAATTTGCGCCGACAAGCCGCGCCACAACGGCAACCGACAGCGCCCAGAAACCGCTGAGTGCAACACCCAGCCCGGCCCGGCCCAAGAGCAATAGCCAGAAATCGGCGGCAACCGATGCCAGAATGTTGGAGGCAATCGCCAGCGCGCTAAGACCGACAAGCACTGTCTTGCGGTTCAGCTTGCCGATCAGAACATTGCTCAACAGGGCCGTCACCGCGCCCACGGAGGCGGTGGCGGTGACGACCTGTCCGGCCGTGCCTTCTGTGATGCCAAGATCGCGCGCCATGGGCGTCAACAGGCCCGCCGGCAGGAATTCGGCCGATACCAGCGCGAAGCTGGTGGCCGCCATGGAAAGAACGGCGAACCAGGTCGCAGCCGTCCATGCGGGTTCTTCTGTGGTTTCCAGGGGGATAGCTACCCCATCAAACTGCGATGTTGTGTCCGTCATGACGTCTCTCCTTGAGTTGAGAGAGTTTTAGACGGTTTTTTCCGGATGATATGTATCTAAAAATCCGAATTTAATGCCTATTCCTCCGAAATTTGTGCATCGCACAACATTTGTCGTGCCATTCGCGTGGGGAGGATGCCATTGCGGACCGGCGGCCTGAATGAGGGCGCGATGAAAGCGTGGTCCCATCAGTGGTGGATGCGATCAAGAAAGCTCCGGATCAAAGGGATGACTTCCTCAAGGTTTGTTTCCAGGAGCCAGTGTCCTCCATCCAGTAGATGAAGCTCGGCATCGGGCATGTCGCGAAGATAAGCGCGTGCGGAGCGCTCGGGCATGTAATGATCCTGCGGTCCCCAGATGATGACGGTCGGCGGCCGACAGGTTTGCAGGTAGCGGCGGTGGATCGGAAACCAGTCGCGATTTGCCTTGAGGTCAGAAAGTAGGTCTGCTGCGATATCCTTCCTCCTCTCCGTCACAAGGCTCCAGTGCAATTGCCAGAGGTCAGGAGGAATGAGTGCGGTAAGTTCGGGACGGACGTTATTCAGAAACTCGTCACGAAAATTCTCCTCGGTGACGGCATCGCGAAATGCGGCGCGCATCCGGTCTGCAGGCAGCGACCAGAACTTTTCGATATCGGCATATTTCGGCCCCAGCGCGTCTTCATAGGGAATATCGCCATTCTGGATGATCTGTCCCACGATGCGGTCCGGCTTCATGATGGAAAGCCTTGCGCCTATGGGAGAGCCGAAGTCGTGCAGGTAGAGCACAAAACGATCGAGACCCAGCGTCTCGACAAAAGCGTTAAGCCAGCTGGCATAACCGTCAAAGCTATAGGAAAAGGCTTCGGGATTGCCGCTATAGCCGAACCCCGGAAAATCGGGTGCGATCAGCCGCCATCTGTCGGCCAATCTGGGCATGAGGTTTCGGAACTCGAAGGATGAGCAGGGATAGCCGTGCGGCAGCAGAATGACCGGCGCATCCTGCGAGCCAGCCTCCCTTTAGAAGGTCTCTACCCCCGCAATTGAGGTTCTGCGATGTGTGACGCGCGTGTCCATTGAATTGCTCCCTCAGGGATAAGAGCGCAGAGCGGGACGAATGGTTCCCATATCCGTGTATGGCCGGATACACGCGCTGAGCGGCAGCGGCGCCGATTTCGCTCGGCCAGATGGAATGGGTCATCGCCGGCGCTCTGCTTGGACCGGGATTTGGCTATCTGCTGAAGTGGAGAAAAAACCGGCGTCCCGGGCCGGCAACTTTTCAAACGGTCATCCGTTTATGCATCCATGACCGATGCTGACGCAAAACCCAAACCAGTCGATGGCACCGGCCACAACGGTGCAGAGAATGTTCATGCCAACGACGCACCCGATGATCCCCTTCCGCCGGAGGAATTGGAGCCCGCTGCGGGTTTGACGCCGCAGCAGGCCGAAGAGGCTCGCAAGCGATATCTTCTGAAGCGCTTCCTGATCAGCGCGCGGGGTTTCTGGAGCCGCCGTGGGGACGGGCTTGCCTGGCCGTTCTCCATCGGGCTTCTCGCTATGATCGGCGTCAATGTCGGTTTCCAATATGGCATCAACGTCTGGAATCGCGGGATTTTCGATGCGATTGAAAAACGGGATGCATCGACGGTCTACTTTCTCGCTTCCATATTCCCGCCGCTGGTTCTCGGAAGCGTTTTTATTGTGACCTCGCAGGTTTACGTCAGAATGCGCATTCAGCGCCGCTGGCGGTCGTGGCTGACCAAAGTGCTGGTCTCCCGATGGATCGCAAATGGCCGCTATTACCAGCTCAACCTGATCGACGGCGACCATCAGAATCCGGAGGCGAGGCTGTCGGAAGATATGCGGATCGCTACCGAAGCGCCCGTGGATTTCGTGGCGGGCGTCATTGCCGCCTTCGTATCGGCGTCCACCTTTATCGTCGTTCTGTGGACGATTGGCGGCGCGCTGACGCTGCCGATCGGCGGCTTATCGGTCACGATACCCGGTTTTCTGGTGATCGCGGCGGTGATTTATGCGCTCATCACATCCAGTTCCATTGCGTTGATCGGCCGGAACTTCGTCCGGGTCTCCGAGGTCAAGAACCAGCTGGAGGCGGAATTCCGTTACACGCTCACCCGTGTCCGGGAAAACGGGGAAAGCATCGCCCTGCTGGGCGGCGAAGAGGAAGAGCGAAGCGACCTCGACAGGAGGTTCCGCAATGTCCGACACCAATGGAAGCAGATGGCGCAGCAATATATGCGCACCACGGTCGTGTCGCATGGATCGATGTTGATTGCGCCCGTTGTTCCGCTTCTTCTCTGCGCGCCGAAATTTCTCGATGGAAGCATGTCTCTCGGCCAGGTCATGCAGGCGGCATCCGCTTTCACCATCGTTCAATCCGCCTTCGGCTGGCTGGTCGACAACTATCCCCGGCTGGCGGACTGGAATGCCTGTGCACGCCGCGTTGCCTCCCTGATGATGTCGCTTGACGGGCTGGAGCGGGCCGAACAGAGCGATAAGCTCGGCCGGATCGTACGCGGCGAAACGGAAGGCGAAACGATGCTCAGCCTCAAGGATGTTTCGGTGTCGCTCGGCGACGGCACGGCCGTTGTCAAGGAGACCGATGTGGAAATCGGGCGGGGAGAAAGGGTGCTCGTCGCAGGCGAATCCGGATCCGGTAAAAGCACGCTTGTGCGGGCAATCGCGGGCCTTTGGCCGTGGGGCGGAGGCAGCGTCAGTTTTCGGGCCGGCAGCCGGCTTTTCATGTTGCCGCAGCGGCCATATGTGCCCTCCGGCACCCTTCGCCGGGCGGTCTGCTATCCGCAGGCGGCCGAGAGCTGGACGTTCGAAGAGATAGGAGAAGCTCTCGACAAGGTTGGTCTCGGCCATCTCAAAGACAAGGTGGAAGAGGAGGCGCCGTGGGACCAGACGCTGTCGGGCGGTGAAAAACAGCGGCTGACCTTTGCCCGCCTGCTGCTGAACAACCCGGATATCATCGTCATGGACGAGGCGACCGCGGCTCTCGACGAAAAAAGCCAGGACAGGATGATGCAGACGGTGATCGATGAGTTGCCCGACGCCACGATCATCAGCGTGGCGCATCGTGCCGAACTGGAGGCCTTCCATAGCCGGAAAATAACCTTGGAACGCCGGGAAGGCGGCGCAAAGCTGGTCAGCGATATCCACCTCATTTCCCGCAAGGCCAGATCCCGCTCCCTGCTTCGGCGCATGGTCAAACGCAGCTAAGTCGCTGCGGCTGTCGCGAGTGCTAACGCGAACGAATATCGCCCTTTCCGGTGTTCCCGCCCTGTGCGGCGTCACCCGTAAGAACGATGGACGGCAATTCGGCGAAGTCATAAAATGGCTGGCAGAGGAGGCAACGATATACTCTTGGGAGGAAACCAATGCCTATCTTCATGGACCGGCACGAGCTTGCCGGCGTTTCCGCTGCCGATATCGCCGCGGCACATCTTAAAGATATCAACATTCAGGATCGGTACGGCGTCAGGTTTTTGACCTACTGGTTCGATGAAAGGCGCGGCACGGCGTTTTGCCTTATGGACGCGCCGGACGCTGAAACCGCGCAGTGCGTGCATCGCGAAGCGCACGGCTTCGTCGCCAGCGAGGTGGTGGAAGTCGCGCTGTCGGCGGTGGAAGCGTTTCTCGGGCGAATACAGGATCCGGTAGCACCCGGGGCCGTCTCGAAAAATATGGACCCCGGCCACCGCGCGATCCTTTTCACGGACATTGTCGGTTCAACCGAAATGACGGCCCGCCTCGGCGATCGCATGGCGGCGGAACTTATCCGGGCGCACGACGCCCTCGTGCGGGGTTGTCTGGGGCGGCGCTCGGGACGAGAGGTCAAGCACACCGGCGATGGCATAATGGCCGTGTTCTCCTCCACGCCATTTGCGGTGGATTGCGCCATCGATATCCAGCGCGAGTTCCATCGTTACAACAGCGACAGGGGCGAGCCCATTCACATCCGTATCGGTCTGGATTGCGGGGAGCCTATCGAAGACAGCAATGATTTCTTCGGCACGACCGTGCAATTGGCGGCAAGGCTTTGCGCCGCCGCCGAGAGCGACCAGATCCTGATCTCGGACAAGACCTTCCAGGAATATGGCGGCGCCGATGTCCTCGTCCACGGCGATCGTTACAGGCTGAAGGGCTTTGCCGAGCCGGTGCTGGCCTATAGTTGCGAGTGGCTGCACTAGCTAAAGCCTGTGCAGCCACTGGAGGGGCGGAAATCGCCGGATTTATTCGGCCGTCGCCTGAATATCGACCTTGTCGAGAAGCCCCATCGGATTGTCGGAAGCGGCAACCAGATCGAAAATGCCGAGACCGTTCGCGCCGGTGGATTTGACCGTTACCGTCAGGGTACCGGGTTTGCTGATGAACTGGACGAGCGCTTGCACGGCGTTTTGGAGCTTGGGCTGTTCAGCTGCCACCTGCGGCAGCATCATGCTCGCCACCAGAGTGAGAGTGGCGCGTACCTGATCTTCCGTCATGTCGTTCTGCAGGGCATAAAGCTTGATCGCCTTGGCCATCAAACCTTCGTCCTTGATCGTGAGCTTCACTTCGCGGCCGGCAAGCCCGAAGAGTGCCGCCTGCGCGCGATTGACGTCGAAGGAGAAGAACTCTTCCGTAAAGCCGCTTACCAGACCGGCAAAATTGACGCTGCCGAAATCCTTGCTGCTGAGCGAGATATCGCGGATCACCAGATTGCTGTTCGGTTCGTCCCAGCCGGCGGCGAGACCATAAGAGAAGGCCAGCGTTTCGAGACCGAGTTTACGGGCTTCGACGAAAACTTCCTCCGTCGAATCCGCCGGGATCGGAAGCGTGAGCTCGTCCTGCCTGATCTCGATATCGGTCGGAATGCCGTTGAAGGGCTTGGTCAACCCCATCTCGAAATTCTTGAGTGAGAATTTGATACGTTCCGGCGTTCCGGCCGCTTCTTCTTCCGTCTCCTCCTCCGTCTTTTCCGGTGCGGCCATATCGACGTTGATGCCGCCGAGGCGCACCCTGCCGAGTTCCGGTATCAGGCGATTGAACTGGAAGGTCTCCATCTGCGTCTCGTCGAGCGCGATGATCTCGGAAATTCCCTTGATCGTCGAACTCCAGTCGAAGCCCTTGAGGCTCGCTTCCGCGACTTCAATCTTGCCGTCGCCATCGCCGATCGACATGCCATTCAAGCCAAAGTCGAGCTTGCGGCTGTCCATCTGCATGTCGATGCGGTCGATGGTGGCCTTGACCCTTTTGCCGGCCGCGCCTTCCTTTTCATCCGGCGCGTCGGCCTTGAGGCCGATGAACTGCATGTTGCTCTTGCCGAACATGTCGAGAATGGACACGACCTTCGCGAAAAGCGCCTGGCGCGCCTCCGGTGAAAGCTCGTCAGGATCTTGGGTGGTCGTCAGCGTTTTGAGGGTTTCCAGCAGCGGTTCGGACGGCATGCGGGCGGTAAAGCCATCGCTGCGGATTTCATCGTAGCTGAAATGACCGTCTCCTTCAGAGAAGGAAACTGCCTTAATGGAGAGCGGCCCGTAGAGCGGCTTCGCTTCCTTGTCGTCCGGGCCCGCCTTTTCCGTATAGAGCCGGGCGAGATAAGCGACGTCGATGTCCTGGCCGGCGATCGCGCCGGTCGACACGACCATATGCTTGTCCTTCATCGCACCTTCGCTGTCGGGAAGCTGCATCTTGATGTCGTAGCTGCCATTATCGATAGAGTATCGGGCAATACGGCCGCCGGCGATCTCAGAGAGAGCGAGGTTCCTGTAAACGGTCTTCTGCTCGGTGGTCGCGACGGACTGGGTAAACGTCACCTCCGGCGTGGAGATGCTTGTCGCCGCGAAGCGCTCGATGCGCCGGGGCAGGGAGCCGCCGTTTCCTTCCGCCTGTGCCGGCTTTTGGAACGCGACATTCTCGACGCGGGCCTGTGCCATTGAAATCTTTCCGGTCGGCACATCGATGTCGATGGTGTTCATGTCCAGCGCGCCGTCCAGAAACGGAAGTTTCGGGCGTCCGTCGATAGCCGCGATCTTGATATTCCTGCCCTCTTCAAGCGGCAGCGTCAGATCGCGAACATGAATTTTCCCGAGAAAATCAACCTCGATGGAAGTGGCAGTCGCACCGCTGCGGGCAACCAGCTCCTTCACCTTTGCTTCGTAGAAGGTCTTGCCGCCGATGACGCCTGCGGCAGCAACGGCAATAATCGCAACTGCCGCCCAAAGCGCCCTGCGCCGACCCTTACCGGTCTGGATGTTTTCCTGTTCCACGAAGTTGGTCCTCTCTAACGAACTGATATTAGACGCCTTTTAAGCACGCAAAAGTTGCTTAGCAAGCGGTCATTGCTGTCTGAATTCTGGCGTGAAAAGTCTCGACGCGGATGAGGTGTTTCCGCACCCGTTCTCCATCGGGTTGAAGCTATCTCCAGAACATCAGCGCCATACCGGCCACGACAAGTGCGGCGCCGGCCCATGCGCCGGGCGCCGGCACTTCCCGCGTTCTCAGCCACAGCAATGGCAGGATAATCACGGGCGTCGTTGCCGACAGTGTCGAGACGATGCCGACCTTGCCGCCGGAAAGGGCAAAAAGAAGCAGCGTCATGCCGAAAGCCAGGGCGATGATGCCCGTGAACGCCGTCTGGAGGAACAGGCTTCGGGTCATCGGGCCTCTGGGCCTGACAGCCTCGATAGGCAGCATGGTCAGTGCGGTCAGGCAAAGGGCGGCCACCCCGACACGCAGCATGGAAGCGGCAAGAGGATCGATCCCGGTCGCCATCACGGGCCTCGCAATGAGCGAGCCGACCGCCTGGCTGAGCGCCGCCAGAAGGCCGAAGAGCACGCCGAGCCAGAGAGGCCCCTTCACGCTCTCCCATTCATGCAGCTGCGCCTTGCGCTTGCCGAAGAGGATTGCCAGCAGCACGCCGCTGAGTGTCAGACCTATGCCGGCAATGGCGCTTGCGGGAAGCTGCTCGCCAAGCACCGCCCATGCCAGCAGCGCGGCGATCGGGGCATTCAGCGCAAACAGGATTCCCGAACGGCGCGGCCCCAGCCGGTTGAGGCAGGTAAAGAGAAGCGTGTCGCCAACAAAAATGCCGATGAAGCCGGAAAGGATAAGCGACGACAATGCCTCGGGCTGAAGCTCTCGCCAGGAGCCTGACGCGAGCACATAGACCCCCAGCAAAGCGGCGACAAAAAGCTGCCGCGTCCTGTTGAAGGCCAGCGCTCCAAGCCGCCCCGCCGGGCCCGCGGCAAGAAGCCCGGTTATCGCCCAGCACGTCGCGGCGCCCACGGCAGCCAGTTCATAGATCGGCATGTTTTCCCCGTCGATTCGCAGCCTGCTTTCGGCTGCGGACACTATCCCTGTCTGCACCCATCGCAGATTCCGGGTTTGCCCGCCATACCCTAAGCATCGCCATCAACGGCATGCACCAGCACATGGCCCGCCGCCCGCGGCGGGCCAGCCGCCGCGTCCGTTCGCAACAAATGCGCCGCACCCGCACAGCTCCCCAGTCTCGATGTCAGCGTGCGCCGGCATCGAGACTGCGAACGGACGGGTCATTCACCGTGCGTCACGCGCCATTGATGATATTGCAGATGCCCTCGCGGATGACGTTCTTGTCCGCGATCTGCCCTGCCTGAATGTTGAAGACAGCATCAATTCGCACCGCGGCGCCCTTCTGCCGGGCCACGACCCGCAGCGTCTGAATTCTGCCGCTGCCGCTGGTTTCCTGATGCGCATCGATGGAAGACAACGCCTTGTTGATCTGGATGCCTGCAAAACCTTCCGCCGCCACGGCCTGAGCGAGTTTTTGCAGCACGGCGGGCGCTTTCGCCTTCGGCAGCTCCTGCCAGGACTTGTAAGAGACAGCCGTCACCATCGGTACGCCTGAGACAGTGAAGTTCTTCTCGCAGGATGCGGCGAGGACGGGGCTTGAGAAGGCGATCAGGCCAAGAGCTGCTATGACATATTTCATTTCGAATAATCCAATCGTTGGTAAAGGCTGAAAGCTGCCGGCCGCATCAGAATGTCGACCGTTTTCCTCTGTAAGTGGACGGAGGCGGAAGAGCCTCATGGGCTTGCGCCAGCGTTTCCAGCCATGTCGCCAGGCCAGCGGGAACCTCCTCGTTGCCCGCTTCCAGCGCCTCGATCCATGAAAGTTCGCATTGCAGCGCGGACGCAATATTGATCGGCGTCCAGCGGATCACCCGCAGGCATTGATTAAAGCGTTCTGGTGACATGATGATTTGATTTTTTCCCCGTCTTTTCCCGGCGAAGCTCACTCAGGCGGCAGCGAGAGTCAATCTTTTTCTGCAACTTTTGATGGCCCTTTTCCGGCCCGGCAGTTGCATCCGCCGCCCGTTGCCGAACGCCAGGCGCATGAAGGGGAAAGGCCCGGTTACCCAAACGAGACGGCCGGACGACGCATCGGCATTTCATCTCCGGGGCCATTCCTCCCGATAAAACTTAGTTAATCTGCTAAGTTTTTCCTTGCCCCATCGCGATGAAACATGATAGTTAGCAATATGACTAAGCATCATCAGGAACTTTCACTGATCTTCCAGGCTCTGGCCGATCCGACGCGGCGGGCGATTCTGGCGCGCCTCGGCGGCGGGCCGGCGCCGGTCATGGAACTGTCCGCGCCCACGGGGCTGCGTCTGCCCACGGTCATGCGACATCTTTCCGTGCTGGAGGAGGCAGGGTTGATCGTCACGTCCAAGGATGGTCGGGTGCGCACCTGCGCCATCGTGCCTCAAGCGCTGGAGCCGGTAAGCACATGGCTCGATGAGCAGCGGGCCGTGTGGGAGAGCCGGCTTGACCGGCTGGAGGCATTTGCAATGCAAGCCATGAAGGAGGAATCCGAATGACAACGAAACCGGATCACGAAAGCGCACACACTGAACCGCATCAGCGGCAAGATCGTTTTGCAACGCTCAGCTTCGAACGGGAAATTGCCGTTCCGCTATCGGCGCTCTGGCAGGTCTGGCTGTCACCCGCCGCCCGGGCGGTGTGGGCCTCTCCCTCGCCCTCGGTCACCGTGGAGTTCCTGGAGGCGGACAGCAGGCTGGGCGGTCGCGAAGTGTCGCTCTGCAAGGTCGCCGGCCAGCCGGATATTCGCTGTGAATGCGGCTGGCTGGAGCTGCAGCCAACCCGCCGCAGCGTGAATTATGAGGTGGTCTCATCCGGCGGCGTAACGCAGTCGGCAGCGCTGGTAACTGCCGATTTTCAGGATGTAGAAGAGCGTAGCCGCTTGACCGTAACGGTGCAACTTTCCTCCCTGGCCGAGGATATGCGCAATGGCTATCAACAAGGTTTCAGCGCCGGTCTCAACAATCTGGCCAGCGTGGCCGGGCGAACCATGGTGCTGGAGCGAACGATAAAGGTGCCGCGAAACATTGTCTGGAAAGCCTGGATGAATGAAAAGACGCTGCCGCAATGGTGGGGCCCGGAAGGCTTTTCCTGCCGCACGAAGAGGATTGACCTGCGGACCGGCGGCGAATGGGTCTTTGACATGATCGGCCCTGACGGCACAGTTTTCCCGAACCATCATCGTTATGTCGAGGTGCGCCCCGAAGAGAGGCTCGCCTATACGCTGCTATGGGGCGAAAACGGGCCGAAACATGCCGATGCCTGGGCCTCCTTTGAAGATCAGAATGGCGCGACGAAAGTTGTGCTGGGCATGGTGTTCAGCACGGAAGCCGAGTTCCAGCAAGCGAAGGGTTTCGGCGCCGTGGAGCTGGGTCAGCAAACGCTGGGCAAACTGGAACGCTTCGCCAAGGCGCTATAGATGCACCGGACCGCCAGCTCCATGTGCAGAGGTCTCGATACTGGCTCCTGTCCAGACCGGCATTACTCTTCAAAGTCGCTCTGTGCGTGCGAGATCGTCTTGCAGGTCCCGCCATCCTTCTCGCCAACCATGCGCTTGTCACGAATGACTGAACCCTTGGCGATATCGATCTCCCATGCCACCGAGCCTTCATTCAGGCTCGCTTTACCACCGGCAAAGGTGCCTTTCTCCATTCTCTGGCTTCCAGAAGCCGGGACATAAACTCCAAATGTCCCGACGGCTTCGTCGAGAGCGAAATTGAACACCTGAGGGGTTCCTTTCGAACTTGCGAATTCGCAGCTGAGGTATGTCGGCGCGGCGAAGGCGGCAGAGCTTGAAAAAGCAGGGTGGCAGCGGCCAATCCTCTTCCTATGATCACCTTCAATTCCCCATCTTCTTTCGTTTTGTTCACTTGATTGGAAATATTTCTTTCATCGAAAAATTAAATAATACAATGATTTGATCAATTTTAGCGGGAAACATCAACAATAAAAGTGCTGCGCGCCTTAACGATTGCTTCATGCGTGAAAACGCGCAAATCTAACAACCGAACCAGACGCAGATGGACATTTGTCCGTGGTCGCATGAAGTCGGAGAAGTAATATGTCTGAAACTTTGAAGGTGCTTGCTCAAGTTGCCGGTATTGGAGGTGTTGCTATTGGAGCCGCAATTTTAGTATTCCGCGACATTATTCGTAAGAATATTTTTCCGCGACTGAGCAAAGAAGATGCTTACCGCGTTATCCGGCTTATTAGCGTTTTGGTGTGGTCAATCGCAATTGCGGGGATCATCGCATGGGTTCTATCTAACGATAACTCGATTACGAACGGAGATAAATCACCGATCATAGATCGCACGGAAGGGTCCGTTCACTTGCAGATCCAATAAGCCGATTCGGCAATTTCTGGTCTTGCAGAAAATCATACGGGTCCAGTAGTTTATAAGAATCTTGAACTTGTTCGAACTCCCTATAGTAGAAGGGCTTGTTGGCAAAAACCCGTTGTGCATCGAATGCTCCAATGTTTTGAAACTTCTTCACGTTTTGTCCTTCAGCAACATCAACTGCACCAAGGTTTCCATATATCTGGCCGGTAGCATTATCTCCAAGTAAGCTTTGTCTCTCAATGATCATTGTTATCCCGGTATCCGGCGACATAGTGATCGATGCGACAGTTCCGTCCGTAGTGGCCCGGATTTTTGAGTTTTCGGGAAGCTGTAGTTCTAAGCCTTCTGAAGGGCTTTGCTCCTTAAACGTTGAAACCACTTTACCATAAGCAGGCCAAACCTTCTTTGGTCCACAAGAGTAATAAAGGTCCCAAGCCTTCATAAGAGCGATCACATCGACTTTTGTTTGACTGCGCACCTTTGTGTATCGATCAATCCAGTCGTTGAACGCATTTCCCGTGAGTTTGTCCTTCCGATACGTCAGCTCAACCATTAGCTGTCTTCGCTCTTCCAATCGTTTCATCAGCGCTTCGCCCGTTTTAGTCTCTTTCTTCTGTATTTTTGTGCGATAGATAAGAATTGCTTGCTTTGAAGCACTTATCACCTCGTTGATGTATTGGAGATCTTCGATCAACAGCTGCCACTGTTCATCAGTTTGGTTCTTTTCATATTGATCAACCCTGAGATCAAGGATCGAAATCTGGGTTTGGCTGAGGAGTTCAAAAACGCGTTTAATTTGTTTTATCGAGAACTCCAGATTGGACTGAAATTCCTCCACATAGTTCGCGCACCTGATGACTACCCGCACGTCGCCCTTCGTGCCGTTGACGATGGGCGAGCACATCCCCGTCGTTTCGTCGGAAACAGCCGGAAACGGTCTGACGCTTATGAGCAGAACTAGAACAATAGCAATAGAACGCTTCATTGTTTGCCTTAATTGCGGAATGCCGAAGCAAAACACTTAAGAGCTGCATTTTCTATTAAATGCATCTTGAAGGCAAGATCACTAGAAGGGCTATGATAGTAGGTCCTTTTAATGCGCGGTGGATTAATTCCTGCATAAGTTGCAACCAACGCTGACTTGTGCTTACCGTTCATTTGAATGGAGTCGCACCATGCCAATAAAGCTTGAAGACCTTGCCAAGGAAATAAACCCGAAGAACACGGTTCTATTGTTCGGCTCGGGATCATCAATTCCTTCGGGTGCGCCGTCTGTAACCGCGCTCATCGAAAAATATTCGAAAGCGTTCAGCGTCGATGCTAACGGTTATACGCTTAGCGAAATGGCCAGCATATGCGAATCCAAAAAGAGCCGTCGCAAAGTTATCGATCTTCTACGTGAAGTTTGTGCCGGATTGAAGCCAACTGGCGGCCTCAAGAATCTGCCTCTCTATCCTTGGAAAAGCATATTCACTACAAACTACGACGATCTTATCGAGCAAGCGTATTCTAGCAAAGGGAAGAAGGCACGGGTCTACCACTCGAACTTCAGCTTCACGACGGGCGACGAATCCGAGGATGCTGTCCTCTTTAAAATACACGGTACCATTGAGTATGACATCTGCGATGGTCATACCTCGCGCATCATCCTCTCTGAAGCAGACTATGAACAGACCGAGACCTATAGAGAGTCGCTTTACGACCGCCTCAAAGGCGACCTAGCGGGCTCTGACCTTATAATCATCGGCCATTCGTTAGCCGACCCTGATATCAAAGCTATTGTGAACCGAGCTGCGGCAGTCAACGCGAAAATTCTGTCTCCAGGTCGCATCTGCTTGTTGATGTATTCGCCCGACGAGGACAGGGCGTCGCTGTTTGAAAATCGGGGCATTAAAGTCGCTTTCGGAGGAATCGACGAGTTTTTCGCCGCCTTAGCGCCCAAGATTCCTAAGGCCTCCACGATCCCGAATGATCTCCCAATTCTTGGGAGGTTTCCAGTATTGGAGCCAGTGACCATCGACGTCGCTCATGCGTGCGGACTTCCGGCCGACATCAGTGGCATGTTCAACGGAAAATCTGCTACTTATGCGGATATCGTGGCTGGAAATACCTTCAAGCGTAAAGTCGTCGATGAGGTCATCGGCTATTTGGCTGGAGAAGCCACGCTCTGTGTCACGGTCCTGGGAGCAAGTGGAGTCGGCAAGACGACCGCTATCCGGCAAACACTGAATCTACTACGAGGGAACGGATATGTCTGCTTCGAACATAGGGGTGATCACACCCTGAACGTCCTCAAGTGGCGCGATGTAGCCCAAGAGCTAAAAGATAAGCAGGAGATCGGCACACTTTTTGTGGACGATGCCCATCGACACTTACAGGAAGTAAACGACCTTATTGATCTCCTCGTCCAATTCGACAATCCACATCTCAAAGTCATCCTGTCATCTTCAAAGAACCACTGGTATCCCCGCATCAAAACTCCGAATATCTTCAAATATGGTAAGGTGTTCACCCTATCCAAGCTTGCGCTTGACGAGATCGAGTCCCTGCTGACGCTTCTTGATACAAACAAAGACGTGCGGGGATTGGTCGAGGATCAATTCGAGGGGTTTAATCGAGAAGAACGGCGTCGCAGGCTTTCAGTGCGCTGCGAGGCTGACATGTTTGTCTGCCTTAAGAACATCTTCGCGAATGACAATTTTGACGATATCATGCTCAAGGAGTATGCGGATCTTGCTCCGCAATTGCAGGATATCTACCGCTATGTGGCGGCGATGGAGACTGCTGGAATTCGGGTCCACCGTCAGTTGATTATCCGCCTTCTCGGTGTTGATGCCGCGAGCATTGCGCCAATGCTCTCTAGTCTTACCGAGATCATAACGGAATATAATCTCGACGAGCGCAAAGGAATTTATGGCTGGCGCTGTCGTCACCCAGTAATCGCGAGTATTGTTACCAAGTACAAATTCTCAGATCTAGAAAAAACAATCTCCTTGTTCGAGGCCGTCATCAGCAATATTTCACCAACCTATGACGTGGAAATCCGGTCTTTGCGGGAACTTTGCAACGTTGAAACTGGTATCGCTCGCATTCCCGACAAGAACGTTCAGAACCGCCTTCTACGAATGATGATGTCAAACGCGCCAGGAGAGCGTGTTCCTAGACACCGTTTGATCCGAAATCTGATTGATCAGGGTCAATTTGAAAAGGCGGAGACAGAGATTCGGTTGTTCAACAAGGATTTCGGGAGTGATGGTCCCGTTCATCGTTACAGGATCAAACTCTTGGTCGAGCGAGCTGTTCGTGCGAAGGGCCTGTTGAACGAGGATCGGGTCGCTATCCTTGAGGATGCCTATTCGCTGGCTGTCCAAGGTGTTGATCGCTATCCAATCAACAAGAACATCTTGTCGGCTTTTGCTGATCTTGGGATCGAGTATTATCGAAAGACAGGGAGCTTAGTCTACTTCGATGAGGCAATAACCTACCTTACTGCAGCCGAGGAAAAGCTTGGTGATCCACAAATTAGTTCGATGATTTCACACTATCAGCGTCGAATTGCAGGTCAGGCTTTACCGGAGGCGGTGGGACAGGAAGCTGTTGCATCCGTCGATTAGAATAAGAAGCCACACACGTAGCTCTTGCCGATAGCCGTAGCCTCTAGCCGCTCTTGGTGATATGCGGATCAACGGCCGAGCGGTTTGATCCATGCCCGCAAGGGAGTTTTTCTCAAAGGCCATTATGACGAAGTGGTGTTCTATTCGGGCAAGTTTCTTGATGAAATTCTGGTCTCGATTGTTGATTTGTCTGTGACGAATAATTATTAGAGCTTATTTTTCAGTTTCCTAGCGCCGGTTGTTCTACAATTGAAACCTACTGTTTGTTGATTGCCACTGAGAACTGACCCGGCGTGGCCTGATATTTCCATTGAGAATTGACCCATGTTCCAACCTTCCCTCGCATGTTTTCAGCGAGGGCTATGGAGTGATCGACATGGCGTTATTGAGCGTGATCCGACGCTGGCATTTTCGAGAACATTTATCGATCCGGGAGATTAGCCGCAGGACTGGCCTATCCCGGAATACCATCCGCAAATACCTGCGCCTGGACGGCGTGGAGCCGAAGTTCAAGGTCCCGGAGCGGCCGAGCAAGCTTGATCCGTTTGCAGATCGGTTGTCGGCCTGGCTGAAGACCGAATCCAAGAAGAACCGCAAACAGAAGCGGACGATGAAGCAGTTACATGCCGATCTGATGAACCTTGGCTACGAGGGCTCCTACAATCGGGTGGCGGCATTTGCCCGGGAATGGCGTGATGACCGGCAGAGAGAATTGCAGACGACGGGCCGCGGGACATATGTGCCCCTGGCGTTCGATCCCGGCGAAGCTTTCCAGTTCGATTGGTCGGAGGACTGGGCGATCATCGGCAATGAGCGAACCAAGCTTCAGGTGGCACACACGAAGCTGAGCTACAGCCGCGCCTTCATCGTGCGGGCCTATCTCCTGCAGACGCACGAGATGCTGTTCGATGCCCATAATCATGCATTCCGCGTGTTCGGAGGCATCCCCGGCCGTGGCATCTACGACAACATGCGCACCGCGATCGACAAGGTCGGCCGCGGCAAAGAGCGTGATGTCAACGTCCGTTTCCAGGCGATGGCCAGCCACTACCTGTTCGAACCCGAGTTCTGCAATCCGGCTTCGGGCTGGGAGAAGGGACAGGTCGAGAAGAACGTGCAGGACGCGCGTCATCGTCTATGGCAGCCCACGCCGCGCTTTCCATCGCTGGATGCTCTGAACGACTGGCTCGAGCAACGCTGCAAGGAGTTCTGGGCACAGACCCCGCACGGGCAAATGCGTGGCACCATCGCCGACATCTGGGCGGAGGAAGCACCCGCGCTCATGCCCATTACCCGGCCGTTCGATGGGTTCGTTGAATACACCAAGCGCGTCTCGCCGACTTGCCTCGTGCATCTGGAGCGCAATCGCTACAGCGTCCCGGCATCCTTCGCCAACCGGCCGGTGAGCCTGCGGGTCTACCCGGAACGGGTCGTGGTCGCTGCAGAAGGGCAGATCGTTTGCGAGCATCGTCGTATCATCGATCGATCGCATGATCGGCCGGGACAGACAATTTACGACTGGCGGCACTATCTGGCGGTGGTGCAGCGCAAGCCAGGTGCGCTTCGCAATGGCGCACCATTCGCCGAACTCCCCGAGGTATTCCGTTCCTTACAGCAATACCTGCTGAAGAAGCCGGGCGGCGATCGGGAGATGGTCGATATCCTGGCGCTTGTCCTTCAACACGATGAACAGGCCGTCCTGTCGGCCGTCGACATGGCGCTGAAGTCCGGCGTTCCGACCAAGACGCATGTCCTGAACCTGCTGCATCGACTTGTTGACGGCAAATCCTTCACGCCGCCGACCATCGATGCGCCGCAAGCCCTGACGCTCGTCAACGAGCCCAAGGCCAATGTCGAACGATACGATGCCCTGAGGAAGACGGAGGCCCGCCATGCGTCATAATCCAGCAAGCGGCGCGATTGTCATCATGCTGCGGCAATTGAAGATGCACGGCATGGCACAAGCCGTCGGCGAACTGACGGAGCAAGGATCGCCGGCGTTCGAGGCTGCCGTTCCTATCCTGTCGCAGCTCTTGAAAGCGGAAACAGCCGAACGGGAGGTGCGATCGACCGCCTATCAGCTCAAGACCGCCCGCTTTCCTGCCTATCGTGATCTGAATGGCTTCGATTTTACCAGCAGCGAGATCAGCGAGGCGCTCGTGCGTCAGCTTCACCGCTGCGAGTTCCTCGACGACGCCAACAACATTGTCCTGGTCGGTGGCCCCGGCACGGGCAAAACGCATATCGCGACGGCAATCGGCGTTCAGGCCATTGAGCATCATCACAAACGGGTTCGGTTCTTCTCGACCGTCGAGCTGGTCAACGCACTGGAACAGGAGAAGGCGCAAGGACGGTCTGGGCAGATTGCCAACCGGCTCGTCCACTCCGACCTCGTCATCCTCGACGAGCTGGGATACCTGCCGTTCAGCGCTTCAGGTGGTGCACTGCTCTTCCATCTGCTGAGCAAGCTCTACGAGCGAACCAGCGTCATCATCACGACAAACCTCAGCTTCAGCGAATGGGCCAGCGTATTCGGTGATGCCAAGATGACCACTGCGC
Source organism: Agrobacterium sp. CFBP 3001 (assembly GCF_027871605.1). Classification (NCBI taxonomy): domain Bacteria; kingdom Pseudomonadati; phylum Pseudomonadota; class Alphaproteobacteria; order Hyphomicrobiales; family Rhizobiaceae; genus Agrobacterium; species Agrobacterium sp. CFBP 3001. Next base: position 1,114 of record NZ_JAQAHD010000017.1, on the reverse strand, counting down.
TGCTGGACCGGCTTACCCATCACTGCCACATCCTCGAAACCGGAAACGACAGCTTCCGCTTCAAGAACAGCTCAGCGCACGACACTAAAACGACAAAGGAGAAAACGAGGAACTTGACCACGACCACAGTCCCGAAACATACCTAACAGGCGGGTCAATTCTCGGTGGAAACGCCGGGTCAGTTCTCAGTGGCAATCAACACCTACTGTTCTCCGTATAAGCGGAACTTTTATTTCCTCATTTATCCTCACCGCGTTTGCTTGTCATATACTGTCCCTGTTCAGCGACAAACCGGGAGACCTCCTGTTTTGAAGTCGAACTAGCGCCGGTTGTGAGAGAGGACGTCACTCTCATATTTCGGGGCCTGACAGGGAAAGTCCTCTGGCAATGACCGGAGGAGAGGTGGAATCTGGTTTGTGGTGGGCCTCTCTATCTCTTCGAAATGCATTGGCTGAAGGCCAGGCTCTGACAGGCATAAATCACTGATGTGGGGCACTGATAAGTGTCTTTATTTCCCTAGGTGGCAGTTTTCAGTGCCCCGTTGCAATGCCCATCGAGCTGAAAGGCAGATGGGAAAGAGAGATGAAGCTCATAACACGGTCGCAACTGCGTCGCGTGATAGGAAAGGTGTGTTCAAATGGGTCTCTATGAAATGTACGTTCTTGCAGCTCGTGCAGATACAGCCCTGATGAGGCTAAGGGTGGCGAAGATTATGAATCGTCGACGCAAGAAGCAATATTTGTACAACCAGAAGAAGAATTCAGATTTGGAAGCCGAGATAACGAGGGGGGAGCCCCTTCGACCTGGGAGGATTCCGTAAACATATATTTATATAGATATATACGCAGAAACATATAAAATATATGCTGCATTGAATTGTATAGGAATGTTGAGGGCGGATGAAAATCCGTAGTCAGAATCTTGTTTTACGACCTGCAATTTGCGAATCGCCGGACGATGACGCGTAAATATATGATTTTTATATTGAAATTGCCGATATGGCTGGAGAATGATTATGCGCGGAAACTATATGAGTGAGATGGAATTGATTGGGGTGGAGATCAGATTCGAGTGGCGATCGATCATAATAACAATATCATGATATTGTTATTAT
>NZ_JAQAHD010000016.1:0-114860 GCF_027871605.1 Agrobacterium sp. CFBP 3001 | reverse complement strand
CACGGTGTTGCTCCTCTTTCGTGTCCGAGATCGTCGCCAAACGCTCGAATACGAGTAGAATCAACACCGTGCGCCATGTCCACCAAATTTAAACCGGACAGCAGTGGGACAAGGCCGAGGATGACGTCGAGTTTGGAGAGAGGTCTGTTACTACTCTCAGACGGCCTTGTGGCCGCCTCCCGTCTTTTCGATTCTGCGCCTCTCCAGCAGCAACGGCGGATGCAACTGAACAAAACCTCAGGTAATAACGCTCGGCTCGCTACGGCCGGTATGGGCCTTGATGCCGGCGATCGTATCGGCAACGGAAATCAGGTCGGCAAGCGCCTCCTGCGTTTCGATGCCGTGACGGGCCGCATCCGCCTCGTAACGCTCGACATAAAGGCGAAGTGTGGCGCCCGCAGTACCCGTGCCGGAAAGGCGCAGCACGATGCGTGAGCCGCCTTCGAACAGGATGCGGATGCCCTGATTTTTGCTGACCGACTGATCGACCGGATCGTGATAGGCAAAATCATCCGCCGCCGCGACCTTCAGATTGCCGTAGCTGGTGCCGGGAAGCGTGGCGAGTTTTTCGCGCAGGGTGGCGACCAGCGTGTTGGCGGCGTCCGAATCCACTTCCTCGTAGTCATGGCGGGAATAATAGTTGCGGCCATATTCGGCCCAGTGCTTTGTGACGATGTCCTTCACGCTTTCCTTGCGCGCGGCGACAATGTTCAGCCAGTAGAGCACGGCCCACAGGCCGTCCTTTTCACGCACATGGTTGGAGCCGGTGCCGAAGCTTTCTTCGCCGCAGATCGTCACCTTGCCGGCATCCATGAGGTTGCCGAAAAATTTCCAGCCGGTCGGCGTTTCATACATGCCAAGGCCAAGCTTTTCGGCCACGCGGTCCGCTGCCGCACTCGTCGGCATCGAACGGGCAATGCCGGAAATGCCGGCGGCATAACCCGGGGCCAGTTTGGCATTGGCCGCAATGATGGCGAGGCTGTCGGACGGGGTGACGAACATGCCCTTGCCGACCACCATGTTGCGGTCGCCATCGCCATCGGAGGCCGCGCCGAAATCGGGGCCTTCCGGGCTCATGACGTCGTCATAAAGCTCCTTGGCGTGGACAAGGTTCGGGTCGGGATGATGGCCGCCGAAATCCGGCAGCGGCGTTGCGTTGCGGACGGAGCCCTTCGGCGCGCCGAGGCGCTTTTCGATGATTTCCACAGCATAGGGACCGGTGACGGCGCTCATGGAATCGACCACGACCTTGAAGCCGCCGGCGATCAGCGCACGGATGGCGGCGAAATCGAACAGTTCTTCCATCAGGGCGGCGTAATCGGCAACCGGATCGATCACCTCGACCGTCAGTTCGTCCACCTTGAAGCTGCCCACCTTGTCGAGATCGATATCGGCGGCGTCGGAAATCTTGTAGCTGTCGATGACCTTCGAGCGGGCATAGATCGCATCGGTGATCTTTTCCGGTGCGGGGCCGCCATTGCCGATATTGTATTTGATGCCGAAATCTTCGTTCGGGCCGCCGGGATTGTGGCTGGCGGAAAGCACGATGCCGCCAAACGCCTTGTATTTGCGGATGACGTTGGAGGCGGCAGGTGTGGAGAGAATGCCGCCCTGACCGACCAGAACCTTGCCGAAGCCGGCAGCGGCGGCCATCTTGATCGCTTTCTGGATGACTTCGCGGTTGTAATAACGGCCATCGCCGCCGATCACCAGCGTCTGGCCCTGAAAGCCCTCAAGCGCGTCGAAGATCGACTGGATGAAATTCTCGGCGTAATTTTCCTGGGCGAAGACTGGCACCTTCTTGCGTAGGCCGGATGTGCCCGGCTTCTGGTCCTGATAGGGCTTCGTCTGAACGGTCTTGATCATTGTTTCAATGGCCTTTCGAAATAAGCTGGCTGTAAAGCGCGGCGTAAAGACCGGCGCTCTTTTCCCAGGAAACATCGGATTTCATTCCGAGTTTCTGCATTTGTGTCCATAGTTTCGGGTCGTGGTAATAACGGACGGTCCGGCGGATCGCCTGTTTCAGACCATCGAGCGTAACGGGTGAAAACTGCACGCCGGTCGCCGATTTATTGGCGATGGCGGCATGGTTGGCGTCGATCACCGTGTCGGCAAGGCCGCCGGTGCGGGCGACGACCGGAATGCAGCCATAGCGCAGCGCATAAAGCTGGGTGAGGCCGCAGGGTTCGAAACGCGAGGGAATGATGATCGCATCGCAGCCTGCCTGCATCAGATGCGACAGCGGCTCGTTATAACCGACAGCAACGCCGACGCGGCCATGGTGGCGGGATGCCGCCGCCAGAAGCGCGCCTTCCAGCGCCACTTCGCCGGCGCCAAGCACCACCAGACGGCCGCCGAGGGAAACGATCTCGTCCACGGCTTCCGCCATGAGGTCGATGCCCTTCTGCCAGGTGAGGCGGGAGATGATGCAGAAAAGCGGGCTGTCATCATCGTCGATGCGGAAATGTTCGGCGACCGCCTTCTTGTTCAGCGCGCGGTTCTTGAGATTGGCGACCGAATAATTGTCGTGGATCAGATGGTCCGTCGCCGGGTTCCAGACATCGGCATCGATGCCGTTGACGATGCCGTGCAGCACATGGGCGCGGCTGCCGATGACGCCGTGCAGGCCCATGCCGAATTGCGGGGTGAGGATTTCCTCGGCATATGACGGGCTGACGGTGCTGAGCGCCGTTGCCGTCTGCAGCCCGCCCTTCAGGAAGCTCACATCGTTGTAATATTCGATGCCCTCCATGCCGAAGGCATGGGCGGGCAATGCAAGCTTGCTGAAGATATTCGCACCGAACTGGCCCTGAAAAGCGATGTTGTGGATGGTGAGAAGGCTCGGAATCTCGGGCGTTTCGGCATAACGCATATAGACCGGCGCCATGGCGGCCTGCCAGTCGTGGGCATGCACCATATCCGGCCGCCAGCCGGGAAGCGCGCCGGCGGCAATGCGGGCCGCAGCCAGCGACAACGCCGCGAAACGCTTCCAGTTGTCAGGGTAATCCTTGCCGGTCTGGTCGAGATAAGGGCCGCCTGAGCGCTCGTAATAGGCCGGCGCATCGAGAATGAGGAGGTCGAGCCCCTCATGCCGCACTTCGAGCACATCGGCTTTTTCGCCGAGCAGATCGGTAAATTCGAAACATTTGACGGGGTCCGTCACGGCGGCTTTCACCGCCGGATATCCGGGTATCAATGTGCGCGTCGTGACGCCATGGGCTTCCAGCGCTATGGGGAGCGCGCCGGCAACGTCGGCGAGCCCTCCGGTCTTGATCAGGGGATAGATTTCGGATGAAACCGAAAGGACATTCATGGGCTCTACAGGTCCAGCTTGTCGATCATCGATTGGGTGATAAGGCAAATGCCGTTTTCGGTGCGGCGGAAACGTTTGGCATCCAGTTCTGGGTCTTCTCCAACAATCAGTCCTTCCGGAATGACCACGCCATGGTCGATGACGACATTGCTGAGCTGGGCGTGACGCCCGATCTTCACACTCGGCAGTACTACGGCATTCTCAAGGCGGGAGTATGAATTAGCGCGCACCCCGGTAAACAGCAGGCTGCGTTGCAGGGAGGCGCCGGAAATGATGCAATCGCCGGAGACGACCGAAGACACGGCCGAGCCGCGGCGATTCTCGTCATCGTGCACGAATTTCGCCGGCGGGGTGATTTCCGCATAGGTCCAGATCGGCCAGGACTTGTCGTAGATATCGAGGTCCGGCACCACATCCGTCAGGTCGATATTGGCCTGCCAATAGGCGTCGATGGTGCCGACATCGCGCCAGTAAGGGCCATGCTCGAAATCCGAACGAACGCAACTATCGGCGAAGCGATGGGCGACGGCTTTGCCGTGTTCGACGATATAGGGAATGATGTCCTTGCCGAAGTCGCGGCTGGAAGTCGGGTCGGCGGCGTCGCGGCGCAGGGCTTCCATCAGGAATTTCGTGTGGAAGACATAGATGCCCATGGAGGCGAGCGCGAATCCTTCATTGCCCGGAATGCCCGGCGGATCGGCCGGTTTTTCGATGAAGTCGATGATTTCGTCTTTTTCATTCACATGCATCACGCCGAAGCCGGTCGCTTCCATGCGCGGCACTTCAAGGCAGCCGATCGTCACGTCCGCACCGGAATCGACATGCTGCTGCAGCATGTATTCGTAATCCATTTTGTAAATGTGGTCGCCGGCGAGGATGACCATATATTCCGGCGCATAGGGCTCGATGATGTCGATGTTCTGGTAGACGGCGTCGGCCGTGCCTTCATACCATTGCGTTTCGGAAACGCGCTGGGAGGCCGGCAGGATATCGAAGCTTTCGTTACGTTCAGGGCGGAAGAAGTCCCAGCCGCGCTGCAGGTGGCGGATGAGCGAGTGCGCCTTGTATTGCGTGGCGACGCCGATGCGGCGAATGCCGGAATTGAGCGCGTTGGAGAGCGCAAAATCGATGATGCGCGCCTTGCCGCCGAAATAGACGGCGGGTTTTGCCCGGCGGTCCGTCAGCTCCTTCAGGCGGCTTCCTCTGCCGCCTGCGAGGACATAGGCCATTGCATCGCGTGCCAAAGGCTGAACTCTTTTTTCCGACATGGTGTCCTCCCTCTCTGTCTGTCAGTTTTCCGGCTCGAGCATGATCGTTGCGAGTGGCGGCAGGACGAGCATCGCCCCGATATCGCCGCCGGCATCGACCGCCTGAACGCGTCCGCCATTTCCCTTGCCGCTGCCGCCATAAATTTCGGCGTCGGTGTTGAGAATCTCCCTCCACCGCCCCGCAAGCGGAAGCGGCACATAATAGTTTTCCCGATAGACCGGCGTGAGATTGCAGATGACCGCCACCGGCTTTTCACCCGGCGCCATGCGCAGCCAGGCGAAGACGGAATTGTCGTGGTCATCAACCACAAGCCAGCGGAAACCTTCCGGTTCGCAGTCGCGGGCGTGCAAAGCGGGTTTTGAACGGTAGGTGAGGTTGAGATCGCGCACGAGGCGGCGCATGCCCTCATGCATCGGATATTGGCGCAGGTTCCAGTCGAGCGAGCCCTTTTCGCTCCATTCGCTCCATTGTGCGAATTCCTGCCCCATGAACAGCAGCTTCTTGCCGGGATAGCCCCACATGAAGGCGTAATAGGACCGCAGATTGGCGAATTTCTGCCAGTCGTCGCCGGACATCTTGGCGATCAGCGATCCCTTGCCGTGCACCACCTCGTCATGGGAAAGCGGCAGCACGAAATTTTCGCTGAAGGCGTAAAGCAGGCCGAAGGTCAGCTCCTGATGGTGGAACTTGCGATGCACCGGCTCGCGCGAGAAATAACTCAGCGTGTCGTGCATGAAGCCCATATTCCATTTGAAGCCGAAGCCGAGGCCGCCCTCGTGGACCGGCTGCGACACTTTCGGCCAGGAGGTGGATTCCTCGGCAATGGTCATGACACCCGGATGGGTGCCGTAGACGAGGGAATTCATCTTCTGCAGGAAGCGGACGGATTCGAGATTTTCCCGCCCGCCATATTCATTGGGGATCCACTCGCCTTCCTTGCGGGAATAATCGAGATAGAGCATCGAGGCGACCGCATCCACGCGCAGGCCGTCGAGATGGAATTTTTCGGCCCAATAAAGCGCATTGTTGATGAGGTAGGACATCACCTCGATGCGGCCGAAATTATAGATGGCCGTGTTCCAGTCGGGGTGAAAACCCTGACGCGGATCGGCATGTTCGTAAAGCGCCGTTCCGTCGAACCAGCGCAAGCCGTGCTCGTCGGTTGGAAAATGCGCCGGAACCCAATCGAGCAAGATGCCGATGCCGACCTTGTGAGCGCCATTGACGAAACGCGCAAAGCCCTCCGGATCGCCGAAACGGGCGGACGGCGCATAAAGCCCGGTCGTCTGGTAACCCCAGGAAGGGTCATAGGGATGTTCGGTGATGGGCAGGAACTCGATATGGGTGAAGCCCATATCCGTGCAATAGGGAATGAGCTGGGCGGCCAGTTCGTCCCAGCTCAGGAACGTGCCGTCCTCGCGCCGCCGCCAGGAGCCGGCATGCACTTCGTAAATGCTGATCGGCTGGCGGCGCTGGTCCACCTGCGCCCAATGTTCCCGGTGGGCCTGATCTTCCCATTTCTGGGTGAGTTCCGGCGCGGTGACGGAGGCGTTCTTAGGCCGCAACTCGGCGCGCCGCGCATAGGGGTCTGCCTTCAACGGCAGAAGCTCGCCGTTTGCGCCGAGGATTTCGAACTTGTAGGCACAGCCGGCATAGACGTCAGGCGCGAAGATTTCCCAGATGCCGGTATCCTTGCGGAACCGCATGACATGCCGGCGGCCATCCCAATTGTTGAAATCGCCGACGACGGAAACACGCCGCGCATTGGGAGCCCAGACGGCGAAGTGGAAACCTTCGACGCCCTCGAGCTTCAGCGGATGTGCGCCCATCCTGTCGAAGAGCCGCAGATGCGATCCTTCGCGGACGAAATAATCGTCCATGGGGCCGAGAACCGGGCCGAAACTGTAAGGGTCGGTCACCGCCCATTCGGCATCGTCGCGGCTGGCGCGATACCGCACAGGCTGCCGCTTCGAAAGATCGATGCGGCCTTCGAAAAAGCCATCCGGATCGAGCCGCTTCAATTCGCCCACGAAATTTCCGTCCAGCGTCAGGACGGAAACCTCCTCGGCGCCGGGAATGAAACAGCGGGCGGAAAACCCTTCCGGCGTTTCGTGAACGCCGAGAAGGGCAAAGGGATTGGAATGCAAACCGCTCTTGATCGCCTCGATTTCAGCCTTCGTGATGTCGCCAGTCTTTTTCTCTTCGGCCGAATTGAGCGGTTTTTTCATCAGGCTCTCCAGATCTCGGTGGCATATTGGCGGATTGTCCGGTCGGACGAGAACCAGCCCATACGCGCCGTGTTGCGCACTGTCTTGGCATACCAGCTGTCCGGATCGCTCCAGATCGCGTCCACTTCCCGCTGCGCATTGGCATAGGCGTCGAAGTCGGCGGCGACCATGAACCAGTCGCTGTTGTAGATACCGTCGATCAGGCCGGCGAAACGGGAGCGGTCATCCGGCGAGAACACGCCGGAGGCGATGGAAGACAGCGCCTGCGACAGCTCGGCCGATCCTTCGATAATCGCGCGGGGATTGTGGCCTTCGGCGCGCGCCTTGGCCACTTCATCCGCCGTCATTCCGAAGATGACGATATTCTCCGCGCCGACATGATCGCGCATTTCGACGTTGGCGCCATCGAGCGTGCCGATGGTGAGCGCGCCGTTGAGTGCGAATTTCATGTTGCCGGTGCCGGAAGCTTCCATGCCGGCCGTCGATATCTGTTCGGAAAGGTCGGCGGCGGGAACCATGATTTCCGCAAGCGAGACGTTATAGTTCGGAACAAATACCACTTTCAGAAGCCCGCGCACGGCCGGATCGTTGTTGATGACCCGGGCAATATCGTTGGCAAGCTTTATGATCAGCTTCGCGTTGTGATAACTCGGCGCCGCCTTGCCTGCGAAGAACTTAACGCGCGGCACCCAATCCAGTTCCGGGTGAGAACGGATCTGATCGTAAAGCGCGACCGTTTCCACGAGGTTCAGAAGCTGACGCTTATATTCATGGATACGCTTGATCTGGATGTCGAACATGGCCGAGGGATCGACGCGGATGCCCATGCGCTGCGCCACCGTATTGGCAAGCCGCACCTTGTTCAGACGCTTTACCTCGGCAAACTTCTCGCGGAACCCGGCATCGTCGGCGAAACGGTCAAGTGCTGTCAGCTTTTCCGCATCGTCGAGGAAATCGTCGCCGATTGCTTCGCGCAGCAGGCTGGTGAGGCCCGGATTGCACTGCATCAGCCAGCGGCGCGGTGTGATGCCATTGGTCTTGTTGTTGATACGGTCAGGATAAAGGCTGTGAAGGTCGGCAAAGACCGTTTCCTTCATCAGGTCTGTATGAAGGGCGGAAACGCCGTTGATGGAATGCGAGCCGATGAAGGCGAGGTTGCCCATGCGCACGCGGCGTTCGCCGCCTTCATCGATCAGTGAGATCGAACGGATCTGCTGATCCGCCATCTTCTTTTCCTTGCGGGCGTAAACCAGCGTGTTGGCGTTTATCGCATAGACGATCTGCATATGTCTTGGCAGAAGACGCTCGAGCAGCGGCACCGGCCAGCTTTCCAGCGCCTCCGGCAGAAGCGTGTGGTTGGTATAGGAGAACGTGCCCTGCGTGATCTTCCACGCTTCCTCGAATTCCAGACCGTGCACATCGCACAGAAGACGCATCATTTCGGCGATGGAAATGGCCGGATGCGTATCGTTGAGCTGGATCGAGACCTTCTCGGGCAGCGAGGTGAAATCGGGATATTGCTGCAAATGGCGGCGCAGAATGTCCTGCAGCGAGGCGGAGGAGAAGAAGAACTCCTGCCGCAGGCGCAGTTCCTGACCGGCCGGCGTCGCATCGGCGGGGTAGAGAACCCGCGTCAGGCTTTCCGCCTTGTTGCTTTCGCGCAAGGCGCCGATATGGTCGCCGGCATTGAAGGCGGCCAGCAGAATGGGGTCGATAGGCTGCGCCGACCACAGGCGGAGCGTATTGACGCGGGTGCCGCGCCAGCCGACGACCGGCGTATCGTAAGCCATGGCGATCACGCGTTCGGCCGGTTTCCAGACGAAACGCTGTGGATCTTCATAACCGCCGATGGTTTCCACCGAGCCGCCGAAGCCGACCTCATAGGAGCTTTCGCGGCGCTCGAATTCCCAGGGGTTGCCGTGCGCCAGCCAGGTTTCCGGCAGTTCCACCTGCCAGCCATCCGCCATCTGCTGGCGGAAGAGGCCATGCACGTAACGGATGCCGTAGCCATAGGCGGGAATGTCGACGGTCGCCATGGATTCCATGAAACAGGCCGCAAGCCGGCCGAGGCCGCCATTGCCGAGCGCCGCATCCGGCTCCAGCCCGGCGATGACATCCAGATCGACGCCGAGCGAGGACAGGGCATCGCGGATTTCGTGCATCAGGCCGATATTGGAGATGGCGTCGCGCATCAGGCGGCCGATCAGGAATTCGAGCGACAGATAATAAACGCGCTTGGAATTATTGGCATAGGCCTTGCGGGTGGATTCCATCCACTTGTCGATGATGCGGTCGCGCACGACGAGAATGGTTGCGGTCAGCCAGTCATGCGGCTTGGCAACCTTGACGTCCTTGCCGATACGGTAGGTGAGGCGTTCGATGATTTCCGACGCCATGATTTCCGGGTTGGAACTGCGCGGGGCGGGACGGGGAAGATCGGCGGCGTTAAGATTATTGATCATTGGTCGGTCAGCACCTTGGTGGGAGGAGAGGGTCTGAGAGGTTGATCCGGCTTGCCTTTGCTGATGCCAGTTTATGCATCGATATGGAGGCGTGGCAACAGCAATTTTTTCGGAAAATTGAACAGCTTAGCGCAATGAAAAATAAGTGTTTTTCTCGGCGCCCCAAGGATCGCCGAAGGCATTGATCGCCCTGTCTGCGCCGTTCTTCAGCGAATTTTCTTGGTCCTTGCGATGCCGGGCATCGCTCGGAAAAGGGGAAGAGGCTGCAATACTTCTAAAATGGTTCACCGGTCCTGAAATCTGTTTCGAACTATCGGATCACACACTAGCCTTCGCGGTTGCGAAAATTCAATGAAAATAAACAGGGCAGCGCTGCCGCCGCGCCGAACTGTGGCGGCGCGGGTGTAAAAACCGGCTGCGATCATCGCCATTGGCGCTGTTTACGGCAGGAGAAAAGGCTCCATCGCCATCTCCCCGGCGCGGATCGTCACTCTGGTATTCGGGGGAACGGCGCACCAGGGCGCGCAATCGAAGGAAAAGGGTTCGGAACTCAATGCGATGCCGTCATCGAGCCCGCGCCAGTAGAGTGTCGGCGGCTTGTCGTCGCTCGACCAGCGGAAGGCATGCAGGCAATCGCCATCCATAAGAACGGCGCTGAATCGCAGTGCGGAAGAAACACCTGCCGCCATCATCTTTTCCTGGCAAAGCTGCAGCGCGGTGGAAATGGCGCGAACCGGCTCGGTATCGAGGCCATGCCCGGCGGCGATGAGGAAGATCGCTTCGCTGTCGCCGGTGCCGCGTCGCGACGCATAGATATCGTCGGGGATGAGGGAATCGATGTCGCGCCTGATCTGCTCGTAACCGCCGATCTGGCCGTTATGCATGAACAGGTATCGCCCATGCGCAAAGGGATGGCAGTTGGCGCGGGACACTTCGCCTGACGTGGCGGAGCGGACATGGGCCATGAACATGCCCGAGCGGAGCTGGTGGCAAAGCGCCGCCAGATTGGCGTCGGACCAGGCGGGCCTTGTATCGCGAAAAACGCCGGGCGTTCCGCGTTCGCCATACCAGCCAAGACCGCAGCCATCGCCATTGACGACGGTTTTCGCTTCCCTTGCGGCCATGGACTGGCTGACCAGCGATGCTTCCGGCTCAATCAGCAGACTGTCGAGCCAGACCGGCTTACCGGAATAGGCAAAGAGGCGGCACATTCATGCGGCTCTGTTCAGGGCCTTGTTTCCGAGGGCGAAACCGACGGCGGCCTTCGCGTGAATGGCGGTCGAATCGTAACCCGGCAGCGGCAGGGCATCGGGATCGATCAGCAGCGAAATCTCGGTGCAGCCGAGAATGACGGAATCGACGCCGAGTGCGCGGGCCTTCTCGATGACCGCGAGATAACGCTCTCGCGAGCAGGACTTGATTTCGCCCTGGCAAAGTTCACCGAAGATGATGTCGTGGATTGCAGCCCGGTCTTCCGCATCGGGCACGACCACCTCGACGCCGTGGCGGCGCATGCGGTCGGTGTAGAAACCATGTTCCATCGTGTAGCGGGTGGCGAGCAGCAGCGGCTTGCGGCGTCCATCCGCCTTCAGGGCTGCGGCGGTTTCATCGATGATATCGATCAGCGCCACGCCGGACATCTTCTCCACGGTGTCCGCGACCAGATGCATGGTGTTGGTGCAGATCAGCACGCAATCGGCGCCCGCATTGGCAAGCCGCGCGCCGGCAGCGCCCAGAAGGGCACCGGCCTCATCCCAGCGATCGGCCTTCTGAAGGGCGACGACCTCTGAAAAATCGAGCGAATGCATGACGATGTCGGCCGAAACCAGCCCGCCGCGGTTGTCACGCACGGCCTCGTTGATCATGCGGTAATAGGTTGCGGTGGATTCCCAGCTCATGCCGCCAATCAGGCCGATCCGTTTCATAAGAGTTCCCTTATCAAGTTTGATTGAAATAATAATGCCATCCTCTGGGCGAAAACGGCATGCGTTTTTGAAGGGATTTCATGGCCTAGATGCAAAATTAGGGCGTTCTTTCACTAAAGATCGCAAATTTCTTGCGCTGTTGCGCTAACCTGTGCATCCTTCGCCGATGATTGATGACCGTGACCGCCGAATCCTTGCGATTCTCCAGGAGAATGCAGAAACGCCGCTTGCAGATATTGCGGAGGAAGTGTCGCTGTCGCTGTCCGCCTGTTCGCGGCGCATTACGCGGTTGCGGGCGGAAGGTTATGTGACGGGTACGATGGCGCTGCTCGACCGGCGCAAGATCAACCTGCCGACCACGGTTTTCCTGCTGGTGAGAACCGGCCTGCATGCGGAGGACTGGCTGGACCGGTTCCATGCCGCCGTCAGCACCATACCGGAAATTGTCGAGGTTCACCGGCTGACCGGCAATTTCGACTATATTCTGAAACTCGTGCTGCCGAATGTTGAATATTACGACACGATCTACAAACAGATCCTGCGCCGCGTCGAGCTTTACGACATGTCCGCCTATATCTCGATGGAAACGGTGAAGCTGTCGTCTTCGCTGCCGACGACACATATCTGAGCGATCATCGAGCCTTGATCAGCGCCCCGTCTCGAAACGAACTCCGAAGCGGAAGCTTCGCGTCTCGCCCGGTTGCAGCGCAATCGCATCCGCGAGTTCCGGCTGGTTGAAGGCGTTGGTCGGCGTTTCCACCGGTTCGAGCGCGATGGATTGGCGCCTGTCGCGGGCCAGCGTATCGCCGGTGAAGACATGCATGTGCCCGCGCTCCTGCCATACCGTCAGGCTCGAACCGTCGTGCCGGTTTTCCAGCCTCGTCTCGTAAAGCCCGTTTTCGGATGCGATGAGGTCGGTGAAGCAGACATCGAGCACATGGCCGGCCAGCGGCGCATGGAGAAAGCGGGTGTCGTCCCGTTTGATCATCCCGCCCTGTGGGTCCTGCAGGGGGATCAGATCCTCGTCTGTTTCAATTGCCGTTCGCGAGGGCAGCGTGAGGAGAAGATCATCGATAGACGTGGTGCCGGGCAGCCGGAAATAGGGATGCCAGCCGGCGGCGAAAGGCAGGGGCCGGTCATCGCGATTGATGCCGCGTATGTCGATGGTGACCCCATGGCCGGCGAAACGATATTCCACCTCGATGGCAAGCCGATAGGGATAACCCATGAAATCCGCAGGCTCTATTTCGGCGCGGAAGACGAGAATGTGAGCGCCGGTTTCCTCGAAAGACTCGGCAAGTGCGAAGGGCAGGGCTCTGGCAAATCCGTGGAAGACGAGGGCTTCATGGGCAAGCACCGGTTCAACGTGGTGCATCTGCCCGCCAAAACTGAACCGACCATCCGGGATGCGATTGGTAAAGGGGGCGAGAATGCCGTTTCTCACGCCATTTTGCGACTGCATTTCGGCAGGCGTCGAATATCCGTCGACAAGATTTTCACTTTTGCCGCCATCGGCAGAGACCGGCCGCCAGCTTAAAAGCGTCGCGCCCTCGTAAGCGATTTCGGCAGTGAAACCGTTTCCAGAAACGGTCAGACCGGCAATCCCCGTGCCTGTGGTGGAGGGTGTCATCGGGAAATTGTCCTTTGCATGCATGCGTCTGCGGTCATCGGGGCAGCTGCCGTGCCGATTCGCCCGATCATCATCGCTGAAGGACAATTTCGCAATGGCCGTTAAGGGCCCGCAAGGGCTGTATCAACAGGCTCCTGCCATCCATGTCTGCCGGGCAATCAGTCGGGAAAGGTGCGTTTCGCGCCGGTGAAATATTCCATCAGCGCGGCCTGATCCTCCCCACCCAGCCCGGCCGCCGTCAGCATGCGGTGCACCTCGGCGCAAACCGCCGTCAGCGGCATGGCAGTGTTGGTGCGCCGGGCGAGATCCTGCGCGCCGTTGAGGTCTTTTACCATATTGTCGATGCGGCCGGTGCGGCGGTAATCCTTCGCCACGTAGCGCGGCATATATTCCTGCAGGATGGCGCTGTCGGCGCGGCCGCCCTTCAGCGCCTGCGGGATTTTGGCGGCATCGACGCCGGCATCCAGCGCCAGCTGCGTTGCTTCCGCCACCGCAAGGAAGTTCAGCCCGCACAGAACCTGGTTGATGAGTTTCGTCGTCTGCCCCGCGCCGCAGGGTCCCATATGAGTGTAATTGCTGGCCACATGCCGCAGCACGCGGTGCGCATCGGCCACATCCGTTTCGCTGCCGCCGGCCATCAGCGTCAATTGCCCGATGAGCGCCTTGGGCGCGCCGCCCGAAAGCGGGCTGTCCACCCAGCGCAGGCCTTTTTCCGCGGCATCGGCAGCCAGTTCCTTCGTCGCTTCCGGATCGATGGAGGACATGTCGATGATGAGCGTGCCGGGCTTCGCCCCCGCCGCGACGCCATCCTTGCCGAAGACGGCGATGCGAACGATTTTCGGCGAATTGAGGCTGAGGATGACCACATCGGAAACCGAAGCCGCTTCCGCCGCCGTACCCGCGCTCTGTGCGCCAAGGCTCGTCAGCGCCGCCACCTTTTCCGCATCCAGATCGAAAACCGTCAGCTGATTTCCGGTCTCGATGAGCCGTGTGCCGATTGCCCCGCCCATGGCGCCGGCGCCGATGAGGGCGACTTTGTTCTTCTCGGTCATGGTGTTCACGGCCTCCTCCCAAAGTGTCGTGGTGTCGTCGGTTCAAAACCGGATGGCGGCCGCAGCCGGCCATCCGGTTTCGGTGTTTTTAAAGCGAAGCGGTGATGCCGCCGTCGACATAGAGAATATGTCCGTTCACGAAGGATGAGGCATCGGACGACAGGAAGATGCAGGCGCCGACAAGCTCTTCGACCTTGCCCCAGCGACCGGCGGGCGTGCGCTTTTCAAGCCATGCCGAGAAGGTCTCGTCCGCCACCAGTGCCGCGTTGAGCGGCGTGTCGAAATAACCGGGTGCGATGGCGTTGCATTGCAGGCCGTATTTGGCCCAGTCCGTCGCCATGCCTTTCGTCAGGTTGCCGACGGCGCCCTTGGTGGCGGTGTAGGGCGCGATGCCGGGGCGGGCAAGGGCGGTCTGAACGCTGGCGATGTTGATGATCTTGCCACGGCCGCGGCTGATCATGTGGCGCGCGGCCGCCTGTCCGGCATGGAACACCGAGGCGATGTTGGTCTGCAACAGGCGCTCGAAGGCATCTGCCGGAAAATCCTCGAGCGGCGTGCGGTGCTGCATGCCGGCATTGTTGACCAGAATATCGATGGGACCGACTTCCGCCTCGAAACCGTCGATGGCCTTGCGCACCGCTTCATGATCGGTGGCGTCGAAGGCAAGCGTTTTCGCGCTCTTGATGCCGGCTGCGGCAGCTTTCAGCTTCGCCTCGTCGCGCCCGTTCAGCACCACTTCCGCTCCTGCTTCCGCCAGCCCTTGCGCCAGCGCGAAGCCGATGCCCTGGGACGAACCCGTGATCAGGGCGCGGCGGCCGGAAAGATCGAACAATTTAAGGCCCACTGTTTCCTCCAGTCTCTCGACATTGCATTCATACAGGTTTATGTTATCGATAACATTCATCCCTTTCAGACGTGGATGTCAAGGCTTAAACGCCCGGTTTCGGTACGGATCGGGCGGGTGGGGAGGCGGCACGACGTGCAAATGCACGGCAGGCGGCGGTGACAGGGATGCGGATTATTTTGTCGCGCCGCTCTGGCGCGATGTCGAACGGGAGATATTTATGAGAGCGATTGTTGCCCATGGGGCGAAGGATGTGCGCATCGAGGAGCGGCCCGAGGAAGCGCCGGGACCGGGAGAAGTGCGGCTTCGTCTGGTCCGGGGCGGAATTTGCGGCAGCGATCTGCATTATTACAACCATGGCGGCTTCGGCGCGGTGCGGCTTCGTGAACCCATGGTGCTCGGCCATGAGGTCTCCGCCGTCATCGAAGAACTGGGCGAGGGCGTGGAAGGGTTGAAGGTGGGCGGTCTGGTTGCCGTTTCGCCGTCCCGCCCATGCCGAACCTGCCGCTTCTGCCAGGAAGGCCTGCACAACCAGTGCCTCAACATGCGCTTTTATGGCAGCGCCATGCCTTTCCCGCATATTCAGGGCGCTTTCCGTGAGGTTCTGGTGGCTGACGCCCTGCAATGCGTGCCGGCCGATGGGCTTAGCGCTGGCGAGGCGGCCTTGGCGGAGCCGCTGGCGGTAACGCTGCATGCCACGCGCCGCGCTGGCGATTTGCTGGGTAAACGCGTGCTCGTCACGGGTTGCGGCCCGATCGGCATCCTGTCCATTCTGGCGGCCCGCCGCGCCGGCGCGGCTGAGATTGTCGCGACAGATCTTTCCGATTTCACGCTTGCCAAGGCGCGTGAAGCCGGTGCGGATCGTGTCATCAACAGCAAGGATGAGCCCGACGCACTTGCCGCTTACGGCGCGAACAAGGGCACCTTCGATGTTCTTTATGAATGCTCGGGTGCGGCGGTGGCGCTTGCCGGGGGTATTGCTGCGCTTCGTCCGCGCGGCATCATCGTCCAGCTCGGCCTTGGCGGCGATATGAGCCTGCCGATGATGGCGATCACCGCCAAGGAACTGGATCTGCGCGGCTCTTTCCGCTTCCACGAGGAATTCGCCACCGGGGTCGAATTGATGCGCAAGGGCCTGATCGACGTCAAGCCGTTCATCACCCAGACCGTCGATCTCGCCGACGCCATCTCGGCCTTCGAATTCGCCTCGGACCGCAGCCGTGCGATGAAGGTGCAGATCGCTTTTTCGTAAGTAAGGTTTCTACGCGCGAATGCGCCGACGTTTTGATCGGCGGCGGGTCATCCCGCCGCCGATTTTTTCGACGGGTTCTTGCCCGTGGAGACTCGTGATGATGTTATCGATATCATCAACTGCTTTAGGTACGTCATTCCGGCCTTGAGCCGGAATCTAGTCGACGCGCGTCTGCGCGGCGAGAGAGTCCTTTCAGCCCAAGGACTTGGGCTGGCTGGATTCCGGCTCAAGGCCGGAATGACGGTGGGAAAGTGACGGACGCCAGCAAACGCTCCAGCCTGTCATACCCCCCAACACGATCGCCGCATATTTGGCTCCGGGCTGCACCCACGACCGTCTTTACCGACGTCGTCTCTGCCCATTTGCACATTTTGACGCAGGTCAAAAAGGTGATTTGCCGCTCGTCGTTTTTTGCGTTATCGAAATTTCAGAAATTACTGAAAATTCAGGAAACGTAAAAATGCCGACCAACTTGTCCCCGCTCGTTCAGTCCTTCGTGCTGCATTTCGGTGAGATGGGCAGCCGCTGGGGCATCAACCGCACTGTCGGCCAAGTCTATGCTTTGCTTTATATTTCGCCGCAGCCATTGTGTGCGGACGAGATTGTGGAGGCGCTCGGCATCTCCCGTTCCAACGTGTCGATGAGTCTGAAGGAGTTGCAGGCGTGGAACCTTGCAATTCTCAAGCATTTTCCCGGCGACCGGCGCGATTTTTTCACGACGCCTGACGATGTCTGGCAAATTCTCCGCACCCTTGCCGAAGAGCGCAAGAAGCGCGAGATCGATCCCACGCTCAGCGTGCTACGCGAAATTCTGATGGAAACGCCGGAAAACGAAGATGAGCGGCATGCGCAAAAGCGCATCGACGAGATGAAGACGCTGATCGAGCAACTGACCGGCTGGTATGACGATGTGAAGCGGCTGGAGACGGAAAGGCTGGCTTCGCTTCTGGCGCTCGGTTCGAAGGTTACGAAGCTTCTGGAGGCCAAGGACAAGATCGTCTCCCTCGCCAGACCCCGTGGCACGAAGAAGGATGGGTGAGGAGATCGGCCGTGAGCATGTCCGTGGAAATCCGCCAGGGGGCCGATGGTGACGGCGCAGCCTGTCCCGCTCCGGTTGGAGTCTCGCCCGATGCGACGCGTCGGCGCTTCTTCAGCAATGCCAATCGCAAAACCTCTCGCGACAGAGCCGCCGGGCGGGTGAAAATGACAAGCGTGCCGGCGGTTGGAAAATCCGTTGCCTTGCTGCATGTGCTGGCGGCTTTGCTCTGGCTGCCGCAGGCAGGTTTGCTTGCCTTTTCAGTCGGAAGAATTGCCGATGGCGCGCCGATGATGGCGATCGTGCCGGCTGCGGCCGCGGTTCTCATCCTCGGCCTCATCAAGGCATGGCTGGAAAAGATCGCGGCGCGGCTGTCGTTTCGTGCCGCTCGTGCGGCGCTGTCGCAGCGGCGGCTGGAAGCACTGCAGGCCGTGGCGAAGGTTTCCCCGCTCGATCTGTCGCGCACCGCCTCCGGTGAGGCGGCAGGCGTCGTGGCCGAGGCGGCGGAAGCGCTGGTGCCTTATCTTTCCCGTTTCCAGCCGGCGCGGATGAAGGCGACCATCGTGCCGCTGGTTTTCGTGCTGGCGATCCTGCCCTTTACCTGGATTGCGGCACTGGTGCTGCTGCTCGCCATGCCAACCATCCCGCTTTTCATGGCGCTCATCGGCTGGCAGGCCAAGGCCGCCAGCGAAAAGCAGCTTGCGGAGACGGGCAATATGAATGCATTCCTGCTCGATCGCCTGCGCGGGCTGGAAACGATCCGCACGCTTAAAGCAGTCGATCTGACGGCGGAACGTCTCAGCACCGATGCGCAGAACCTGAAGAAGCGGACGATGGCGGTGCTCAGGATCGCCTTTCTCTCCTCGGCGGTGCTGGAGCTTTTCGCAGCGCTCGGCGTTGCCATGACCGCCGTCTATATCGGTTTTCATCTGCTCGGTTTTCTCGATTTCGGCGCCTGGGGCGAGAAGCTGACACTTGCCGAAGGCCTCTTCATCCTGCTTCTGGCACCGGCCTTTTTCGAGCCGCTGCGGGAACTCTCCGCTGTCTGGCACGACCGCGCGGCCGGTGAAGCCGCACTTGATGCGCTCGGCAAATTGACGGCCGGCGGTGCGGCAATCGCGGGTGAGGGCGCGGATGTGGCGTCTGTCCCATCCCCGATGCCCGGCCTGCTGGAGATCGACAATCTCTCCTTCGCTTATCCAAGCAACCCACCTGTCATCCAAAATCTCAACCTGACCGTTCAGCAGGGTGAGCGGGTAGCAATTCTTGGGCCTTCCGGTTGTGGCAAATCCACTGTACTCTCCTTGATTGCCGGGCTGGCCGAGGCTGGAGAGGGCTCGATGAGGATCGGCGGCGTCAAGCTCGACAATGCGACGGCGGATGGGCTGCGCAGGACGATTGGCTGGGTCAGCCAGAAGCCGTTCTTTTTTGCCGGTTCGCTAAAGGCGAATATTCGCTTCGGCCGTTCGGTTGTCAGCGATGGCATCGTGGAAGAGACGCTGTGCCGCACCGGGCTCGATGGCTTGTCGCAGGCGCGCCGGCGCCTGCAGATCGGCGATGGCGGATATGGAATCTCGGGCGGGGAGGCGGTGCGGCTTGCCATTGCGCGTGCTTTCGCAGACCCCGCAACGCAGCTTGTTCTGGCCGATGAGCCGACAGCCCATCTCGACCGGGAAACGGCTGCCCTTGTCACGGAAAACCTGCTGCAACTGGCAAATGGCAGGACATTGATCGTCGCGACCCATGATCCGGTGCTTGCGGCGCGCATGGACAGGATCGTGGATATGACGGCGATCCATTCGAGGGGGCAGCCATGATCGCGCGTTTTGCGATATTGAAACCCATTATCGGCCTGTTCTGGTCGGCGCGGCGCGGCATGCTGCTGGCGGGCGCGGCTCTGGCGGTAACGACGGTGCTGGCTGGCATCGGCCTTCTCGGCGTTTCCGGCTGGTTCATCACCGCAACGGCAATTGCCGGTCTTCTGCCGGCGACTGCCTATGCCTTCGATGTCTTTGCGCCTTCGGCCGCCATTCGTCTTCTGGCGCTGGCGCGCACCGCCGCCCGTTACGGCGAACGCATGACGACCCATGACGCCACGCTTTCCGTGCTTGCAGCACTTCGGGAAAAGCTGTTTCGCGGCTTTGCCGCGCCGCAGGCCGCGAAATCCCTGGAGGCGAGGCCTGCGCGCCTGCTGAACCGGCTGACGGCGGATATCGATGCGCTGGATTCGCTTTATCTGCGCGTGCTGGTTCCCGCTGCCGTGGCGATCCTTGCCGCAATCGCGACAGGCCTCGGGCTTGCTTTTCTCCATCCTCTGGCGGGCATTCTGGCGGCGGTTTTCCTCGTCGCGGCGGGGCTTGGAATTTCGGTTCGCGCCGCCTTGCGGGCGGAAACATTCTCGCGCCGCCGGGCAATCGGGCTGGAAGCCCTTCGGGCCCGCACGGCCGATCTCGTGAGCGGGCAGACGGAGCTTTTGACCACCGGCCGCCTTTCCGCGCAGGTCGCGGCGGTAAAGCGGGCGGATGACTACCTCTCTGCCTGCGATGATACCCTGAACCGCATCGAAATCAGTGCCGGTTTTTCCTTCGGTGTTTCAGCGGCCCTTCTTTTGAGCGCCGCCCTTCTCGGCATGGCCTGGCTTGCGGAACAGGGGGCGGTGAACGCGCCGACCGCGGCTCTCGGGCTGCTCGTCTGTTTTGCCGCGCTGGAGCCTTTTACGGCGCTGCGTCGTGGAGCGATGGAACTTGGGCGCACGCTGTTTTCCGCAAGGCGCATTGCGCCGCGTCTTTCGGCAACGTCTGAAGGCCGCTGTCCCGTCTCGCCGGTCGACGGCATGGCGGCAGAGCTAAAAAACGTGCGTCTGGAGCGGGAAGGGAACGACAATCCGGTCCTGACGAATATCAACCTTGCAATCGCCTCCGGGGAACGGGTTGCCATCATCGGCCAGAGCGGTGCGGGCAAGACAAGCCTCATCCAGCTTCTGGCGGGTGAATTGCGGCCGGCTGCGGGCACGGTCAACGCCCTGCCGTCTACCCTGATGACGCAGCGAAGCCAGCTTTTCCGCGACAGCACCGCCGACAATCTGCGGCTGGCGAAACCCACCGCAACCGGGGCCGAGTTATGGGACGCGCTCGAGGCGGCGGGCCTTGCCGAACACGTCAAATCTTTGCCGACCGGGCTGGAGACAAGGCTTGGCGAGGCGGGCCAGGGGCTTTCCGGCGGCCAGTCGCGCCGGCTGGCGCTCGCCCGTTTCCTGCTCGCCGACCGGCCGCTCTGGCTTCTTGACGAGGTGACGGAAGGGCTGGATGGCGAAACCGCCCGCGACGTGCTCACCCGGCTGTTTGCGAGGGCGCAGCGAAAGACTGTCGTGATGATCACCCATAATCGCCGCGAGGCGGAATTTGCCGATCGCATCATCGTGCTGAAAGAGGGGCGTCAATTTGATGAATGTCAAAGCGGCACCCCGGAATACGGCGTAGTGCTGGAGACACTGCGCCCGGACTGAGATTTTTTGAGAGCCGGCGTCGTCTTTGAAATGGAAGGCCGGCCTTCCGGAAAAGGTGGATAGGACTATGGAACTCGACATAGTGGCGCTGTCGCGCCTGCAATTTGCAGTGACGGCTTTATATCACTTTCTGTTCGTTCCCCTGACGATCGGACTATCGGTGGTGATCGCCATCATGGAAACGGTCTATGTCATGACCGGCCGCACGGTCTGGCGGCAGATGACGAAATTCTGGGGCACCTTGTTCGGCATCAACTTCGTGCTCGGCGTTTCCACCGGCATTGTCATGGAATTCCAGTTCGGCATGAACTGGAGTTACTACAGCCACTATGTCGGCGATATTTTCGGTGCGCCGTTGGCGATCGAAGGCATGATGGCCTTCTTCCTGGAAGCCACCTTCGTCGGCCTGTTCTTTTTCGGCTGGGACAAGCTGTCGAAACTCGGCCATCTCGTCGCGACATGGTGCGTGGCGCTCGGTTCGAATTTTTCGGCGCTATGGATATTGATCGCCAATGGCTGGATGCAGAACCCGACGGGATCGGCCTTCAATCCCCAGACCATGCGCATGGAAGTGACTGACTTTTTCGAGGTTCTGTTCAACCCGGTGGCGCAGGCAAAGTTCGTTCACACGGTGTCCGCGGGTTACGTGACGGCCTCCATCTTCGTGCTCGGCGTTTCGGCCTGGTATGTGCTGAAAGGCCGCCATGTCGATCTTGCCAAGCGTTCGATGACGGTTGCCGCCTCCTTCGGTCTGGCGTCCGCGTTGTCGGTCGTCGTGCTGGGTGATGAAAGCGGCTATCTCTCCACCGAACACCAGAAGATGAAGCTCGCCTCCATCGAGGCCATGTGGGAAACCGAGCCGGCCCCGGCCCCCTTTACGGCCATCGGTTTTCCCGATCAGGAAGCGCGCGAAACGCATTTCGCGGTGAAGATCCCGTGGGTGATGGGCCTCATCGGCACCCGCTCGCTCGACACGCAGATTCCGGGCATCAACGATCTGGTGGAGCAGGCCAAGACCCGCATCCGCGACGGCATCAAGGCCTATGACGCGTTGATGCAGATACGGGCCACCGGTAAGGGCGCGGAGTTGCCGGAAGAGGTGCGCGGCACCTTTGCCGAGCTCGGCCATGAGCTCGGTTATGCCCTGCTGCTGAAACGATATGTCGACGATCCGCGCCAGGCGAATGAGGAGCAGATCGCCAAGGCGGCGGCGGATACGATTCCGCATGTGCCGACGCTGTTCTGGTCGTTCCGCATCATGGTCGGTCTTGGCATCTTCTTCATCCTGCTGACGGCGACATTCTTTTATCTTTCGGCCCGCCGTCGGCTGGATCATTATCCGCTGCTGTTGAAAGTGGCGGTCTTTGCCATTCCCCTGCCGTGGATCGCGGCGGAAATGGGCTGGGTGGTGGCCGAATTCGGCCGTCAGCCATGGATCATCGAGGGCGTGCTGCCCACGGCCGCGGCCGTCTCCAGCCTCAGCGCCTCCACGGTCCTCATCACGCTCCTGTGTTTCATCGCCATCTACACGGTGCTGTTCATCGTCGAAATGGGGCTGATGCTGAAGGCGATCCGCAAGGGGCCGGAGCCGGACCATGAGCCGGAAGCGCCGCTCGTTCCTGAAAAACTCGTCGCTGCGGAGTAAACGATCATGATATTGCATCAACTCATCGACTACGAAATCCTCCGCGTCATCTGGTGGCTGCTGCTCGGCGTGGTGCTGATCGGTTTTGCCGTGACCGGCGGATTCGATCTCGGTACCGGCGCGCTTCTGCCCTTCGTGGCGAAAACGGATATCGAGCGGCGTGTCGTCATCAATTCCATCGGCCCCGTCTGGGAGGGCAATCAGGTCTGGCTCATCCTTGGCGGCGGCGCGATCTTCGCCGCGTGGCCGCCGCTTTATGCAGTGTCGTTTTCAGGGTTTTACCTGGCGATGTTCGCCACCCTGTTTGCGCTGATCCTGCGGCCGGTCGGTTTCAAATATCGCTCCAAGCGGGAAAGCGCCGCCTGGCGCACCGGCTGGGACTGGGCGCTCTTCATCGGCGGCTTCGTTCCGGCGCTAATCTTCGGCGTGGCCATCGGCAATGTGCTGCAGGGCGTTCCCTTCCACCTCAATGACGACCTCAGGATTTTCTACGATGGCACGACGCTGTTCGAGCTTCTGAACCCTTACGCCATCCTCTGCGGCCTCGTATCCGTCGCCATGCTCGTCATGCACGGTGCCGCATGGCTGGTGCTGAAGACGGATGGTCCAGTCGCGGCCCGTGCCCGCGGTTTCGGCAGCATCGCGGCGCTTGCCACCACCGTTCTTTTTGCGCTCGGCGGCGTCTTTCTGTGGCTCGGTGTCGATGGTTATCGCTTCACCTCGGAGGTCGTCACCGACGGTCCGTCCAATCCGCTGTCGAAGACGGTAGAGGTTGCGGGCGGTGTCTGGTTTGCCAATTATGCGGCGCATCCCTGGATGATGCTGGCGCCGGCGCTCGGTCTTGTCTTTCCGCTCGTCGCTTTCGTCTTGCTCCGGGCCCGCAGGGAAGTGCTGGCGCTGCTTTCCAGCTCGCTCGCGATTTTCGGCATCATCGCAACTGTCGGGCTGACGATGTTTCCCTTCATCCTTCCGTCTTCGGTCGATCCGAAATCGAGCCTGACGGTGTGGGATGCATCTTCCAGCCATATGACGCTGTTCATCATGCTGGTCGTCGCCCTCATCTTCATCCCGATCATCGTTGCCTATACGTCATGGGTCTATCGCGTGCTGTGGGGCAAGGTGGATGAAAAGGCGATCCGCGACGACAGCGGTCATGCTTATTGATTGAGAAAGAAGGAGATCGAACATGTGGTATTTCGCCTGGCTGCTCGGCCTGCCTCTCGCCGCCATCTTCGCCGTCATGAACGCCATGTGGTATGAGCTGATGGAAGAAAACGCGAAAAAGGCCGAAGCGAAGCTGGATAAATAGGGCTTTGGCGGAAGCCTCTCCTCCGTCATGCCGGATCTGGTCGGGGGTGACGGAGTGCGGATGATGCAACTCCGCCAAATATAAAAGGGCGGCATCCGGTTGGGATGCCGCCCTTTTGGGTACACAGCCGTGCGTGCGACGCGCGGCGTCAGTGGATCGCGATGCCGCGCTTGTCCGCTTCTTCCTTGATGATGTCTTCGACGATGGCCCTCTTCAGATTTGGATTTCCCAGAAGATAATCGTCGGCGATCTCGAAGATCGATTTCGGATTCTCGGTCCTGTGCAGGGTGTCGAGGTCCTGGCCGATCTGCTCTCGAAGGCTGGAATAGTCGTCCATCGCGGCGCTCCCGTTTATCGGTTCAATCCAGAAGGTCGGCTGGAACCTTGCCGCCGTTTTCGGACAGTTTCTTGATGACGGCCTTATGCAGCCAGATGTTCATGGTCGCGGAATCCGAAGTGTCGCCGGTATAGCCGAGTTCGCCGGCCAGTTCCTTTCGGGCGCTGAGGCTGCTGTCCAGATTGAGCGCTTTCAGAAGGTCGACGATCGAATGTTTCCAGTCGAGTTTCTGGCCGTTCTGCTTGACCGCCGCATCCAGGATCGAAGCGACGTCGACATTGCCGGTGGGGGCCGGAGCCGCGGCTGTCGGAGCGGGTGCGGCCGGTGCGGCCGGGCTTGCCGTGGCTGCCGGCGTGCCGGCCGGAGCCGAAGTCTGTGGCGCGGCTTCGGCCTTGCCGAAAATAGCGTTCTTGATCTTGTCGAAAAAGCTCATGGTGTCCTCCCCTTAGCGGCGAAATGCCCGCCCGACGGCGATGAGAATGCAGGCGCCGATGAAGCCGGCGATGAGATAGCCAATCCAGCCTCCGAGCGAAATGCCCACGAGCCCCAGAAGGAAATTGGCGACGATGGCGCCGACAATGCCGAGGATAATGTTCATGAAAAGACCCATATTGCTTTTCATGAACTGTTCGGCCAGCCAACCGGCTACGCCGCCGATGATGATTGCTGCAATCCAGCCAACTTGTGCGTCTTCCATAACAAGCCTTTCCTTTGTAAGAGAGGTCCGCAGGCATATGGACAGGCTTTTGCGCGCACTGATCCCCCCGCCTTGAATAGACCCCAGGCGGAGCAATAACGGCGATATGGGCGATTGGTTCCGTGCGGCGAACTATGCGCCGCATATTCTTTAGCTCTGGCTTTGAAAGTCGAGGCCAATATCGAGAACCGGCGCGCTGTGGGTCAGCCAGCCGACGGAGATGAGATCGATGCCGGTTGCGGCGATGGTTGCGGCCGTCTGCGGATTGATGCGGCCAGACGCTTCGGTAATGGCGCGACCGGCGACGATTCCCACCGCCTCGCGCAGCTGTTCGGGTGTCATATTGTCGAGAAGGACCGCATCGACGCCCTCATCCATGACCTCGCGCAACTGCGCTAGCGTATCGACCTCCACCTCGATCTTGACGAGATGTCCCACGCCCTGCCGGGCCCGGCGGATGGCGTCGCGCACGCCGCCCGCCACGGCAATATGGTTGTCCTTGATGAGAACGGCGTCATAAAGCGCAAAACGGTGGTTCATGCCGCCGCCGGCGCGCACGGCATATTTTTCAAGCGCTCTCAGCCCCGGCGTCGTCTTGCGGGTGCAGGCGACCGAGGCCTTGGTGCCGGCAATGGCGGCAGCGATTTTTGCGGTGACGGAAGCGATGCCCGACAGGTGGCCGAGGAAATTCAGCGCCGTGCGCTCCGCCGTCAGAAGGCCGCGTGAGGGGCCTTCGATCGTTGCGATGATATCGCCGGGCGTCACGGCGGCCCCATCCTGCACATGCCGTTTCATCGCGATGGCCGGATCCACGAGCTGGAAAGCCAGTTCCGCCGCGTCGAGACCGGCGATAACGCCCGGTTCGCGCGCGGCCATGACGACGACTGAGCGATGATCGGCGGGAATGACGGCGGCGGACGTGATGTCGCCCGCCAGTCCGAGGTCTTCCAGAAGAGCATTGCGCACGAGCGGTTCGATGATGAGGCGTGGCAGGGGTGAAAGGGTCATGTCAGGCGCTCCGCGCAAGGCTGGCCGAGGAATGGCTGGAAGAGGAAAATTCATGGGCGATGGTGAGAACGTCGCTGAGGTTCAGCCTGCGCCTTGCGGCCGTCGCATGTTTTTCAGGGAAATCGTCGCGGAAATGCGCGCCGCGCGATTCCGTGCGCAGCGCCGCAAAGACGGCGATGGCCAGCGCGACAAGTGCAGGATCGGATGCCGGACCGTTTCGCTCAGACAGTGGCAGAAGATCGCGGATCGCGCCCCCCAGCCCTTCCGCATGTCTTACGATGCCGAGATGGCGGGAAACGATGGGCCGGACGGGGGAGAGGTCGGCTGCCGGGACATCGGGCATGGGGAGTGTTGCGATATCCGCTGACCGTTTTTCCGCATATGCCTGCCTGCCTGAAATGTCTTCTGCGGCACGCATGCCCATGGCCGCCGCTTCCAGCAGGGAATTGCTGGCAAGCCGGTTCGCGCCATGCAGACCCGTGCAGGCGGTTTCGCCGGCGACCCACAGGCCCGGCACCGAGCTTCGGCCTCTGCCATCGGTGGCGACGCCGCCCATATGGTAATGCACCGCCGGGCGCACCGGCACGAGTTCACGGGCGGGGTCTATCCCGGCTTCGCGGCAGAGCAGGTCGATCGAGGGGAAGCGAGCGGAAAAGCCGGAGCCGAGCGCCTTGCGGGCATCGAGAAAGACCTTGCCACCACGCAGTATTTCGCGGTCGATGGCGCGGGCGACAATATCGCGGGAGGCGAGTTCCGCACCCGGAACTCCCGCCATGAAACGTTCGCCGTTTTCGTTGAGAAGCAGCGCGCCTTCACCCCGCACCGCTTCGCTCACCAGCGCCAGCGGCCGTCTGGGCGAGGAAAGCGCCGTCGGGTGGAATTGCACGAATTCCATATCGGCGAGGATGGCGCCGGCGCGGGCGGCGAGCATGATGCCCTGCCCGAAATTGCCGGCGGGATTGGTCGTCGCCTCATAAAGCCCGCCGAGGCCGCCGGTGGCGAGAACGACCTGGCTTGCCGGCAAAGTGAAGCAGCCTTTTGGCCCGATGCAGGCGAGACCAACGACGACGCCGTCTTCCGTCAGCAGGCGGCGAACCTCCGTGCCTTCCAGAACGGTTATGGAGGGCGTGCGAAGAACGGCTGCGGCGAGAGCCCTGACGATGGCCGCGCCTGACCCGTCCCCTTCGGCATGCAGGATGCGCCTTCTGCCATGGGCGGCCTCCAGCCCGAAGACGAGTCTGCCTTCGGCATCCCGGTCGAAGCGCACTCCCGCCCGCTCCAGCGCCTCGATGACGGCGGGGGCGGCGGAAACGATCTCTCCGGCCATTTCCGCGTCGCAGAGGCCGTCGCCTGCGGCGAGCGTATCGGCAAGATGCAGCGCGGCGCTATCGTCCGGCCCGAGGCTGGCGGCAATGCCGCCCTGCGCCCAGGCGCTGGACGTCTCGCCGCCCAGAACGCCGCGTGTGAGAAGCAGCACGGGCTGCGGCGCAAGCGTCAGCGCCGCCATCAGGCCCGCAATGCCGCTGCCGACAATGACCGTCCAGCCCGTATGCGACGGGAGGCGTTCGCTCATACTTCCAGCATCCTTTCCACGGCGCGGCGGGCGGCGACAGCGATGGCCGGGTCGACCGTCACTTCGTGGCGGTTTTCCTCCAGCGCCGTGCGGATATTGCCAAGCGTGATGCGCTTCATATGCGGGCAGAGATTGCAGGGGCGGATGAATTCGACATCGGGGTGATGCACGGCGACATTGTCGCTCATCGAGCATTCCGTCAAAAGCACCACGCGGGCGGGGCGCTCGCGGCCGACATAATCCGACATGACGGCGGTGGAGCCGGAAAAATCCGCAGCCTCCACAACATCGGGCGGACATTCCGGATGCGCCAGCACGGTGACACCCGGATGGCTTTCGCGCAATTCGCGAATATCATCGGCGGTGAAAAGCTCGTGCACCTCGCAATGGCCGCGCCAGGCGATCAGCTCGACATTGGTTTCCCGCGCCACGTTTTTCGCCAGATATTCATCCGGCAACATCAGCACGCGCGGTACGCCGAGCGATTCCACCACCTGGCGGGCATTGCCGGAGGTGCAGCAGATATCGGATGCCGCCTTCACCGCGGCGGAGGTGTTCACGTAGGTCACGACCGGAACGCCGGGGTAGGCCTTGCGCAGAAGCGCGATGTCTTCGGGCGTGATGGAATCGGCCAGCGAACAACCGGCGGCCATATCCGGAATGAGCACGGTTTTCTCCGGATTGAGCAGTTTCGCCGTCTCGGCCATGAAATGCACGCCGGCCAGAACGATGACATCCGCTTCCACCTCCATCGCCTTGCGGGCAAGGGCAAGGCTGTCGCCAACGATATCGGCGACGCCGTGGAAGATTTCCGGTGTCTGGTAGTTGTGGGCGAGGATAACGGCATTGCGCTTGCGCTTCAGTTCGAGGATCGCCTCCACATCGTCCTGAAAGCTCATCCATTCGGCCTTGGGAATGACGCGGGCGACGCGGTCGTAAAGGCTTGCGGCGGAAATCTGCTCGTTCACGGTGCTCTCCCATTTATACTCTTTTTGAGTATATCTAGGGCGAAGACATATTCTCATTGTGAGCATATGTCAATTGCGGGAGAGCGGCAGTTTCGTTCCGGAAAGGGCGCGTTCATCGAGAACGGTCTGGCGGAAGCGGAAGAGCTTTGCCGGGCGGCCGCCGGTTTCGGTCGCCATCTCGCCGGTCTCTTCCACCAGTTGCTGCTGTTCGATAAGCCGGCGGAAGTTCTGCTTGTGCAGCGTCAGCCCGGCCAGCGCCTCGATGGCGCGCTGTAGCTGCAGGAGCGTGAAGGCGTCGGCCATCAGTTCGAACACCACGGGACGATATTTGATCTTGGCCCGCAGACGCGCGATGCCGGTGGCAAGGATGCGGCGGTGATCGGCAAACATTGGCCTGCCGAAATTGATCCGCGGTTCGCCCTGCGCCTCTTCGACCAGCCCGGCTTCATACAGCAACTCGTAACGCTGCAGGGTCAATTCCTCGTTCCAGCCTCCGCCATCGAGGCCGAAGGTGAAATCGGCCCGCAAATGGCGCTGGCTTTTGGAGGCGGGATCGGAATCCGCCCAGGCGCGCAGCCTGTCGATGATGCTGTCCAGAACTTCCGGGCGTCCCTGACGGTGATCCTCCCAGGGGAAATATTCGTACCAGCCGTGCCAGAGCGGGCGTTTGCCGCCGGAGGCTTCCTGTTCGCGAACCAGTCCGAGATAACCGATGGAGATGGTCCTGCCGCCTAAAATGTCGTTGTTGCGGTCGCGATCGGCGAAAGTATAGAGCTGTTCGAGATAACCGACGGGGTGATGGGTCTGTTCGTGAATCCATTCCCGCAAGCCGCTCTGGAGGGTTCTGTGCCCGAATTCGAACGGTCCCGACGGAAGCGCTGCGCCTTCCCGAACGGTCATGACCCGCGGCTCATCCGTGGTGATGGCGGTGACGACGGCGATGAGTTCGGCATGGGCAAGCCCGATGGTCACGGCGGCTCCTCTGGTCGTTGGCGCAAGATCAATCTTCTTTGGCACAGGAAGGTTGCTTCGCCAACATGGCGGCAGAAAAGGGCTGTCGATAAATAGTCTCACTGAAAACGGGGTGCCATCAGACAAAAGGATGAATTCTTGTGGTTAGTCGTGCGTCATCTGATATGTTACAGACCCGCACGAGCATTTCAGACTGTAGAAGGCCGATGTTAGAGAATATATCTCTCGAAGAGACACTTGTGGGTTATTATACCTGGAACATCGGGCAAAACCTGATTTACCTCGATGCCGTTGCGGCCCGCCTGCGCGAATTCTCCGCGGAAAAAGCCGCTTGCGGCATTCCGGTCGAAGATTTCATCGCGCAGATAGAAAGCGGCTCGCGCGCACGCGTCGCCAAGGCGGTTTACAATTCGCTGACAAATGGCGTGTTCTATGATCAGGAATATCGCATTCAGCTCAAATCTGGCGGCTTCCGCTGGTTGCGGACAACGGGACGGGTGATCCTCGACAGGGACCAGCTTCCGATCATGGCCATGGGCACGGTGCGGGATGTCAGTGCGGGCAAGGTTTTATTGATGTGATATGCGGCGGACGTCTTCGCGAGGCGGCGGCCGATCGATTTTAATTTGTTCATTGTTTTGATGTTGCGGTGACATGGTCCGGCAGATCGCAATTTTGCTGTTTCAGATCGTCCTGGCCATTGGCCTCGGCATAGCCGGCATCCGCATCGCCTCGCTCGTCAATGGCGAGGCAACCCCGGCGCCAGCAGGCCTTGCGGCCAATACGGAACTGCTTTGGACGACCTCGCCGGTGCGGGTCGATCCGCGTAGCCAAAATTACGAGCGCATTCCGACGCCTCCCGATCTTTATCCGCTGAAAATGCATGCGGACCAGCGCCTGCGCGTCATCTCCAGCAGCCGTTTCACCTTCAAGGGTCAGGAATTCCGCCTCGCCGGCGTGGAGGATGTCGAGCGCAACCGCGTTTGCGCCGGCCCCGACGGCCGCCGTTACGCCTGCGGCCTCAACGCCTTCAAGGCGCTGGAGAACCGGCTGCGCGGCAGATATCTGGAATGTCGGACGGTGGAGGAAGGTGGTGCCGGCAGTTCCGTGGAGTGCCGGATCAACGGGCAGGATGTGCGAGCGCTGATGCAATAGGCGATCGGGTCGAAGGACTAGCGATATGCGGAAGAGCGACTGGCCGAAGGGAAGATATTTTTTGTCTGGGAAGGTTTGGTGGAGCTAAGCGGGATCGAACCGCTGACCTCTTGCATGCCATGCAAGCGCTCTCCCAGCTGAGCTATAGCCCCATAAGGGTTCCGGCATTTCTTCCGGTTCCGGGAACCGAAGCGGTTGTTGTTCCGTTCGGTGGCGGCTTACTACTGCGGCTTTCCGACGAGTGCAAGCATAAAAAACGGCCCGGCGTCATTTTTTTGTCGTCGGGCCGAATTATCAAGTAAAATCAAGCTTCTTCGTCGTCGCCCGATACGCCGATGATGCCGGACATGTCGTCGTCGTCATCTTCGTCGTCGGTTTCGAGGAAGGTGTCGTCGTCATCGTCGATTTCGACGTCATCGTCGTCGCCGAGATCGGGGATATCGTCGCCGTTGTTGTCGCCATCGGCATCTTCCAGCGAGACGAGTTCGACTTCCGTGTTTTCGGTATCGACTTCCGCCACTTCCTCTTCTTCAGCCTGCTCCATCTTGGCCTGGGCGGTGCTTTCCTCGAAGAAGGAGAGCGGCCAGGACTTGCCGGTGTAGGGAGAAACGACCGGATCGCGGTTCAGATCGTAGAACTTCTTGCCGGTATCGGGGTCTGTGCGCTTGGTACCAAGTTCCGCTTTTGCCACTGTCTAAGCCTCAAATTGTCGAATGAGTTTCGGTGTGTACGCCGTAAAACCGGCATAGACGGTAAAATTTATAGCCGGTCCCCTTAATCGTTGCGCTCTTTCGTGTCAAAGACAAACTTCGGGTGCCGCCTGCCTTGGCGCAACCCCTATGCGGGGATGCTGATATAAATAGGAAGGCGTTGCGCACTCTATTATATGAATGACGAATGCACAGGCGGAAAGCTTCATGACCTTCACGATCGCCATAGACGGGCCGGCTGCGGCGGGCAAAGGAACCCTGTCGCGCAGGATTGCCGAGACCTATGGTTTCCACCATCTCGATACCGGGCTGACCTACAGGGCGACCGCCAAGGCGCTTCTGGATGCCGGCCTGCCGCTCGATGATGAGGCCGTGGCGGAAAAGATCGCGCTGGAAGTCGATCTTGCGGGGCTCGATCGCGCCGTTCTTTCCCGGCACGATATTGGCGAGGCCGCATCCAAAATCGCGGTGATGACGCCGGTGAGGCGCGCGCTCGTGAAGGCGCAGCAGCGTTTTGCCGCAAAGGAGCCGGGCACGGTGCTCGACGGCCGTGACATCGGCACGGTGGTGTGCCCGCAGGCGCCGGTGAAGCTTTATGTCACGGCCTCTGCGGACGTGCGGGCGCGACGCCGTTACGATGAAATTCTGGCCAATGGCGGCAGCGGCGATTATGATGCCATTTTCGCTGAAGTGAAAAAACGCGACGAGCGCGACATGGGCCGCGCCGACAGCCCGTTGAAGCCGGCTGAAGACGCGCACTTGCTAGATACGTCGGAAATGAGTATAGAGGCGGCGTTTCAGGCCGCGCGGACGATCATCGACGCCGCCCTGAAGAGATAGGTTTCTCGCGGAACGGCTTCCTGCCGTCCGCGTTTAGTCCGGAATTGCCCGAAGACATGTCCTTGCGCCGGAAAGCCTTTTGAAAAGGCGGGCATGGGGTCGGGTATCAACAACACTAGCCCACCGGCGCTTTTGTATTCGCCATTGCGCGGATGCAATCAGGAGATTTCATGTCAGTATCTACCCCCACGCGCGAAGATTTCGCAGCGCTTCTCGAAGAATCCTTTGCCTCCAACGATCTTGCCGAAGGCTATGTTGCCAAGGGTATCGTAACGGCAATCGAGAAGGACGTTGCCATCGTCGACGTCGGCCTCAAGGTTGAAGGCCGCGTACCGTTGAAGGAATTCGGCGCGAAGTCCAAGGACGGCACGCTGAAGGTCGGCGACGAAGTCGAAGTTTACGTCGAGCGCATCGAAAACGCTCTCGGCGAAGCCGTTCTGTCGCGCGAGAAGGCTCGCCGCGAAGAAAGCTGGGTCAAGCTCGAAGCCAAGTTCGAAGCTGGCGAGCGCGTCGAAGGTGTTATCTTCAACCAGGTCAAGGGTGGTTTCACCGTCGATCTGGACGGCGCTGTTGCCTTCCTTCCGCGTTCGCAGGTCGACATCCGTCCGATCCGCGACGTTACCCCGCTGATGCACAACCCGCAGCCCTTCGAAATCCTCAAGATGGACAAGCGTCGCGGCAACATCGTTGTATCGCGCCGCACGGTTCTCGAAGAGTCGCGTGCCGAGCAGCGTTCTGAAATCGTTCAGAACCTCGAAGAAGGCCAGGTTGTTGACGGCGTCGTCAAGAACATCACCGATTACGGTGCGTTCGTTGACCTCGGCGGCATCGACGGCCTGCTGCACGTTACCGACATGGCATGGCGCCGCGTCAACCATCCTTCGGAAATCCTCAACATTGGCCAGCAGGTCAAGGTTCAGATCATCCGCATCAACCAGGAAACCCACCGTATCTCGCTCGGCATGAAGCAGCTCGAGTCGGATCCGTGGGATGGCATCTCCGCCAAGTACCCGGTTGGCAAGAAGATCTCCGGTACGGTCACGAACATCACCGACTACGGTGCATTCGTTGAGCTGGAGCCGGGCATCGAAGGCCTGATCCACATTTCCGAAATGTCCTGGACCAAGAAGAACGTACATCCCGGCAAGATCCTGTCCACGAGCCAGGAAGTCGACGTTGTCGTTCTCGAAGTCGATCCGTCCAAGCGCCGTATCTCGCTCGGCCTCAAGCAGACGCTGGAAAACCCGTGGCAGGCATTTGCCTACAGCCACCCGGCCGGCACTGAAGTTGAAGGTGAAGTCAAGAACAAGACCGAATTCGGTCTGTTCATCGGCCTCGAAGGCGATGTCGACGGCATGGTTCACCTGTCGGACCTCGACTGGAACCGTCCGGGCGAGCAGGTCATCGAAGAGTACAACAAGGGTGACGTCGTCAAGGCTGTCGTTCTCGACGTTGACGTCGAGAAGGAACGCATCTCGCTCGGCATCAAGCAGCTCGGCAAGGATGCTGTCGGCGAAGCCGCTTCTTCCGGCGACCTGCGCAAGAATGCAGTCGTTTCCGCTGAAGTCACTGCGGTCAACGATGGCGGCATCGAAGTCAAGCTCGTCAACCACGAAGACCTCACCTCGTTCATCCGTCGCGCTGACCTTTCCCGTGACCGCGACGAGCAGCGCCCCGAGCGCTTCTCGGTTGGCCAGGTTGTCGACGCCCGCGTCGTCAACTTCTCAAAGAAGGACCGCAAGGTCATGCTTTCGATCAAGGCTCTGGAAATCGCTGAAGAGAAGGAAGCCGTCGCACAGTTCGGTTCATCCGACTCGGGCGCTTCGCTCGGCGACATCCTCGGCGCGGCTCTGAAGAACCGCGGCGAATAATCGCTCCGATCTTTGAAATGGAGAACCCGCCGGAATTTCCGGCGGGTTTTTTGTTGCTTCGAGCTCGCGCCGGCGAGCGCGCAGCGGCGCGTTCCTCAGAGCATGCCGCTCATCTTCAGATAATAATTTTCCGCGCTGTCGTCGGAAGCCACCGCCGTCGGGCTTTCCTGCGTGTCGATCCCGTCATTGGCGGCGATGCGCTCTTCTTTTTCGTCCTGACCGTCGGAATTATCAGCACCGGCTTCGGCCTCGTCATTTGCCTCATCATCGGAAAACGGGCCGCCGCCGCGCGGCGGCGTTTCCGATTCATAGTCCTCATCCGCCGGCGGATAGGCGACGAGCGGCAGCGGTGTGCCGTCTTTTACCAGAGCCGCGGCGATCAACGATTGCGAAGCCGATTGCTCCAGCATCGCCATCCTCGCTTCCGGGTCCAGCATGGCCCGAGGCAGCGGCTGGGCTTCGGGGCGATGGGTCGCCGTTTCCGTTTCCTCACCCGAGGGGCGGGCTGCGGCTGTTGCGAGGGTCGATTTTTCGGCGGGCTGATCGTCGGACGGTTGCTGCGCAACACCCTGCGGCGTGGGCGGAGGCTCTTGCGTGCCGGTCGGCTTGAGCGGAAGTTTGCCGGCGGTGGCGGCAAGCAGCAGGCTGTTCACGGTCTCCGCGTCGTCTGCGAACAAACCGGATGGCGGGGTAAGGCCCGTGCGGATTTCTTTCTGCTCCGGCTTCATCGTCTCCCGATGCGGAAGGGCAGGGGAGGCTTCGCCGGTTTCGGCGCGGGGCGGATTTGCCGGGCGGGCCTCGGCCGATACTTCCTTCATCACGCTGCCGGTTTGTGGCGGAAGCGGACGTGCCGTGTTTTCGGCTCTTCCATCCGGCTTTACGGCAACGGTCGGCATATCATGTGTGTCGGCAGGCGGGGTGGAAAGCGTGGGCCGGGGGTCCAGTTGCGCCGTTAGCACCGCCACTGTGGCTTTCATCGCTGCGCCACTGAGGGCGAGCGGCCCGATGAGCAGCGGCAGGAGCCGGCTGACGGTGGCGGAATTTGCCGTCTGCGCTGTCGCGGACGAAGAAGGGCGCGCTTCCGCATTCTGGCTCTGTGCGTTCTGCTGTTTCGGCTGGGCCGATTGTGCGGGGGCGGGGTTGGAGGAATTGTTCTGCTGATAGGAGGAAACCACCGCCTTTGCCGCAAGGTCCGTTCCCTTGTAACGGGAAAGCTCGATCAGCAGCGCGAGGCGGGCAGCATCCGGCCCGGTCGGCTGTTTCAGGATTTCGGCAAGCATCGAAAGGGTCAGGCCCTGCAGGGCCTTGCCGACCTGCTGTTCCAGCGCTAGGCGTTGTGGCGTCGGCAGGGTGCGGAGCGCCTCCGTCAGCCGCGTCACATAGGTCTCTATGGCTTCGCCATCCCGCCGGGGCAGGTTCATCAGCTTGCCGAGCGCTTCCGCCAGAACGGCGGTGCTGCGCGAGAGCTGAAATTCGCTGGTGAGGGAGGCGATTGCCGCGCGGGCAAAAAGGCTGCTGTTTTCAGGGGCGGGAATGTTCGGTTGCGGCGGTGCAGCCTCTTTCACCTGCTCGCGCGGTGTCAGTGAAACCGTGGTTCCATAGGCGGCATCGGTTGCCGCAATTTTCGGTACAGGCGGTAACATGCTGCGCTCCGTTTCTATCGGTGACCGCCGCTGGCTGCGAAAGAGCCAATCCCCATTGGCTCTGTGATCCGCATCTGGCTTGAATGTTGAAAAATCGCCGCGCCGGTGATGGACAGGTGTCATCTCGCCCGCTCATGCGGGAGCGCCGTATACGCCTCTGGCCGCAATACCGGTTGCAGCGCATACAGAATCATCGAGCTCAATCTTGGCTTGCAGATGTTAAGATTTGGCTAACCAACGAATTGCGCGCCCGGTCAGGGCGAAATGCCGATGAACATGCGGTAAAGGCCGTTATCGTCGGAATTGACCGAGGAAATATGGTCGGGATCGCTGGGCGCCGTCTCAAAAGCTTCCGGCGGCATGGCATCGAGCCAGCTTGCCTTGGGAAGATTTCGTTCCGGTTGAATGTTGACGGGGTCGATGAGGCGGTCTTCCTCAGCGGGCGTGGTGAAGGCCTCATCATCCGGAACGAGCGACGGGGCGGCCATGGATAGCAGCGCCTGCGCGGCATTCGGTTCTGTGTCGTAAACGGCGCTGCCGGATAGGCCGGAAATATCGGTCATGTCTGAACTCACATCATGTTTCGCTCAAGTGACGATCGGAAGCGGCAATCATGCCGCCTTTTTCTTCAGCAGTTCATAAAGGCCATTGTCGTCGATCGAGATCGGCAAAATGGGGTTGCGGGCATCTTCGACAAGCGCCTGCGCATCGAGCAGTTTTTCGCCGTCGTCGTCCGCATCCAGATCGGTGACTGCTTCTGTCTCCGCCGGCTCATTTTCGTTTTCCGCCGGGGCGGCTTGCTCAGCCGGCACCGCCGCAAGCACGGCGATCAGCGCCGTTTCCGACGATGTGCCGGCTGGCGCCTGAGGGTCGACGCTTTCCGTTTTGTCGTCGCCGGAAGCATCGATATGCTCCTTCACGACGTCCTGAAGCTCCTGCACGTCTTCAAGCTTGCCCTGCGCATCGCGCGCCTGGATATCCTGTTCCCGCTCGGCCTTCACCTCGGCATCGTTGATTTCGCCGATACGATCCTTGCCGCGTTCGGCCTGCAACTCTTCCCTGGTTTTGGGATCGGCGACATCTTCGAGACGCTGAATGACTTTCAGGGTTTCACGCGTCATGAAGCGGGTGCCCTGCGCCTGTTCGTCTAGGGCCTCCTTCACGGCGCGCGCCTCATCGCCATAGGGGTTGGCGATGGCGGAGATCATCTGCCGGGCGGAGACGCCGAGTTGTTTGAGGCCAGTCGATTCTTCCAGATCGTCGACGTTTTTCGGCAGGATCGCGCGCGCCGCCATGATGGCTTTCGACATCTGCTCGCCGAAATCCTCTTCCGTGCCTGTGAGGCCTGCACCCTTTGCGATGCGGGCGGCAAGGGCTGCCATGGGATCGGTCTTGGTGTTGACGCCATTGTTCAGCACGTCCACGACCTCAGCCTCCGAAACGCCGAAGGATTTCAGGGAAATCTTCGTGGCTTTCCCCTGCGCATCGGTTTTTTCGAAGCTGTCGGTCAGGGTCAGCGCATCCTGAAGTCTTCGCGCGAAGGAAAAGCTCGATTCGTCCTTTTCCTGTGTGATGCCCAGCGCGGAGGAAAAACGGGAGACGAGCGAGGCGAAGGCATCGGCATCGGGTTTCATGACGCCGAAGAGATAGGCGCTTATCTTCTCATTGGCGGCGCGCTGGCTTTCGTCTGGCTGCGGGGTCGTCTTGACCGCATCGTCCTTTTTGGTGCCGTTGGCCTTTTCCTGCTCTTCGCGCTGGCGTTCCTCGATGGTTTGGACCATCGAGCGCATGAGGTCGCTGACTGCAATGCCCGCCGTCTGCTGTAGCGGAGTAATCATCCCTCAAAGTCCCCGACCGCCAAAGTTGCGGCCGAGAATAGGCAATTCTGGTAAATCAGTGCTTAAGCCAGATGCGGGCGCGCTCAGCTATGGGCGAAAATATCGGTTTCTTCCCAGCCGAGGAGGTCGAGCTTCGCGCGGGTCGGCAGAAAGGCGAAACAGGCGTCGGCATGGTCGAGGCGGCCGTCACGCACGAGACGACCCGTCAGCTTGTCGCGTAGCGCGTGCAGGTGCAGCACGTCGGAGGCGGCATATTCGAGCTGCGCCGGCGACAGGGTCTCGGCAGCCCAGTCGGAAGATTGCTGGGCCTTGGAAATATCGACTTCCAGCATTTCCTTGAGGTTATCCTTCAGCCCGTGCCGGTCCGTATAGGTTCGGGTCAGTCGCGAGGCGATCTTGGTGCAGAAGACCGGTGTGGTCGTCACGCCGAAGGTGTGGAACAGAACGGCGATATCGAAACGGCCATAGTGAAAAATCTTCTGGCGGGCAGGGTCGGCAAGCATCCGGACGAGGTTCGGCGCTTCCTTTTGACCGGCGGCAATGCGAATGACGTCCGCCGTGCCGTCGCCCGGCGAAAGCTGAACGACACAGAGGCGGTCGCGGCGCGGCACCAGTCCCAGCGTTTCCGTATCGATTGCGATGGCGCCGGTGTAACGCGCGGCATCTCCGGCGGAAATATCGCCTTCGTGGTAACGGATGGGTGCTGCCATGTCCTGCTCCAGAAATTCCAGTTTCCTGCTCCGGCTATAACGGAAAGAGTGGCGGGACGATACCGTTTTATCGGCTCGTACAGTGCGCCACGCCGCATGCCCTTGGCACTTGCCTTTGCGAAAGCCCCCGGGTTAGGGTCGGGAAATCCTTTCCTGACAAATCGCATGAATTCCCGATGACAAAGAAAATCTATCTCGCCGGACCGGAAGTATTCCTCCCGAACGCGCGCGAAATGCTCGACCTCAAGGCCTCGCTGGCGCGGGAAGCCGGTTTCACGCCGCTTTCGCCGGGCGATCTGCAAATTCCGCCGGCGGATACCAGGGTCGGTCACGGCTGCAACATCAATGCCGTCGATGAGCGGATGATGCTGGAAGCGGATGCGGTGATTGCCAATCTCACGCCGTTTCGCGGCATTGCCGCCGATACGGGAACCAGCTATGAGCTGGGCTTCATGTGCGCGCTGGGCAAGCCGGTTTTCGCCTATACCAATGTCGCGGCCAATCACTTCACCCGCACCAAGGCGCATTATGGCGGCGTCGCCACCCTGGATGAAACGGGCCGTTATCGCGGGCCGGACGGGCTGTCGATCGAGAATTTCGACATGGTCGACAATCTCATGCTGCATGGCGGGATTTTGCGGCGCGGCGGCGTCATCATCGTTGGCGATGCTCCCGAAGAGGCTTTGTATACGGATCTCGAGGCCTACAGGCGCTGTCTCGCGGCGGCGGCCGAAAAATTACTGACACCGATTGACCCTGAAAAAACCAATAGAGTGGAGGCATCATCATGAGCGGAACCATCCTCATCACCGGCGCGACATCCGGCTTCGGACAGGCCACGGCGCGGCGCTTCGTCAAGGAGGGCTGGAAGGTCATCGGCACGGGCCGGCGGGCGGAACGGCTGGAGGCGCTTTCAGCCGAGCTCGGTTCCGCCTTTCATGGCCTCGCCTTCGACATCACCGACGAGGAGGCGACAGGCAAGGCGCTGTCCGGATTGCCGGAAGGCTTCCGGGATATCGACGTTCTCGTCAACAATGCCGGCCTCGCACTCGGCACCGCGCCCGCACCGCAGGTGCCCTTGAAAGACTGGCAGACCATGGTGGACACCAACATCACCGGTCTCCTGAACATTACCCACCATCTGCTGCCGACGTTGATCGGGCGCAAGGGTATTGTCATCAACCTCTCGTCTGTGGCTGCACATTACCCCTATACGGGCGGCAATGTGTATGGCGGTACCAAAGCGTTCCTGCGGCAGTTTTCGCTCGGCCTGCGTTCCGACCTGCATGGCAAGGGTGTGCGGGTGACATCCATCGAGCCCGGCATGTGCGAAACGGAATTTACGCTGGTGCGCACCGGCGGCAATCAGGAAGCCTCGGACAATCTCTACAAGGGCGTCAATCCGATCACGGCGGACGATATTGCCAACACCATCCACTGGGTCGCCTCGCAGCCCAAGCATATCAACATCAACAGCCTCGAACTCATGCCGGTCAACCAGTCCTTCGCCGGCTTCCAGGTCTATCGGGAAAGCTGATTTTCCCGCGATTTTGGGGAGTGCTGAAAAACCGGGCAGGAATTTTCGAGCTATGCAGAAATGCAATGCTGCATTGCGAGACTTGCTCTGTTAAAAATCACGGATACCGCTATATTCAAATCATCGAAGCGACGCACTCCTCCTCCCAGCGTCGCTCGATGTGGATCGGTGGTACTCCTCCTCCCAATCACCGATCAAGTTTGAAGCCTGCCGCACCTCCTCCCGCGGCAGGCTTTTTCCTTTTCTGGGCGTCTATTCCTTGAATATTTTGGGCTGTCGACTTTCAGCGCACCGGCTTAGTGCTGAAGACGGTCCGCGGTCTCCCCTTGGATTTCCGGGGGATTTTGAATTTCTGCGTCAAGGCAATGAGCGTTGAAATCAGGCGTGCGTCGATCACATTTTCGTTATGTCTAGATAAATTTGCACAGTTTTGTGGTGGCGTGCCCTGCCGGGCCATTGCTTACCCCCGGCCCTGTGTTTAAGCATGAGCAAAAGAACGCTTGGGAGGTTGTCGGCACGCCTGTGTCTGCGGCCCGAAAGCGGCGGGGAGA
This sequence comes from Agrobacterium sp. CFBP 3001, assembly GCF_027871605.1. Taxonomy (NCBI): domain Bacteria; kingdom Pseudomonadati; phylum Pseudomonadota; class Alphaproteobacteria; order Hyphomicrobiales; family Rhizobiaceae; genus Agrobacterium; species Agrobacterium sp. CFBP 3001. Next base: position 74,980 of record NZ_JAQAHD010000016.1, on the reverse strand, counting down.
GAATGGCAGACTTTCAAGAGGCGCTGAAGCGGTTTCAGCCGGTCGCGGTTTCATCGATCGCTGAAGACGAGCTCAGGTTGCGACTACGCGGCCTGCAGGCGCGAATGATCCAGCAAAATATTAAGGCGGTCTGGCTCGATGCATTATCGTCGCTGACCTATTATACCGGCCTGTCGCTTGGTCTTTCCGAGCGCATTCACGGCGCCCTGGTGCCGGCGGAAGGCGTGCCGGTCTATGTCAGCCCGACCTTCGAGGAGCCGAAGCTTCAGACGCTCATCCGCATTGCGGGTGAGGTTGCCGTCTGGGAAGAGGATGAAAGCCCCTTCGACCTGATGGCAAGGCGCATTGAGGCGCTGGCCTGTCCCGGTCATCTTGTCGCCATCGATCCCGCTACCCCCTTCGTCTTCGCATCGGCCCTCATGCAGCGTCTTGAAGGGCGCATCATTTCCGCTCAGCCGATGATCGTCGCCCAGCGGCAGGTCAAATCCGCAGCCGAGATCGCCATCATCCAGACGGCGATGGACGCGAGTTACGGCGTGCAGAAGGCCGTGTTCGAAGGTCTGCGTCCCGGCGTTTCCACCACGGAAGTCGCTGATTTCGTTAATGCGGCGCATATTGCCCTTGGCCTGAAGCCGCTTTTCGTGGCGGTGCAGTTTGGCGAGGCGACGGCCTATCCGCATGGCGTGCCCCATGCCCAGACGCTCAGCGAAGGCGATATGGTGCTGGTCGATCTTGGCGGCATTCTTCACGGCTATCGTTCCGATATCACCCGCACCTATGTCTTCGGCAAGCCGACGGAACGGCAGCGTTTCCTCTGGAACGCCGAGCGCGACGCGCAGGCGGCGGCCTTTGCCGCGGCAAAGGTCGGCGTTGCCTGCTCGGATGTGGACAGGGCCGCGCGCGACAGCCTGAAAGCAGCCGGTTTCGGCCCGGATTATCAGCTTCCCGGCCTGCCGCACCGCACCGGCCACGGGCTTGGGCTGGATATTCACGAAGAACCCTATATCGTTGCAGGAAATGCCACGGCACTGGAGCCGGGCATGTGTTTTTCCATCGAGCCGATGCTGTGCGTTTATGGCGAATGCGGCGTCCGTCTTGAGGACATTGTTTATATGACGGAGGCGGGACCGCGCTGGTTCTGCCCACCGGAAAAGAACCTCGACCGGCTGTTTCAGCCGGTCGCCGGGTAATTGGTCGGGAGGCAAAGGACCGAACGGCGACACGGGTTTCGTGTCGCTGCTGACCAGAAGAGGTAGGCCCCCGGACGGGGCCGCAGGAACTCAGAAAAAGAGGGAAAGGACCACCAGATGAAAACGCTGACCCGCAGTTTGCTTATCGCCTCTGCGATTGCGATCACTTCCGCCATGCCCGCCATGGCGAAGACCTTCGTTTATTGCTCCGAGGCATCGCCGGAAGGCTTCGATCCGTCGCCTTATACCGCAGGCGGCACCTTCGATGCCTCCGCGCATCCGGTCTATAACCGTCTGACCGAGTTCAAGAAGGGCACGACCGAAGTAGAGCCCGGCCTTGCGGAAAAATGGGACGTTTCCAAGGATGGTCTCGAATACACTTTCCACCTCCGCAAGGGCGTCAAGTGGCACTCCAACGACAAGTTCACGCCGAGCCGCGAATTCAACGCTGACGACGTGATCTTCAGCTACAACCGCCAGGGCGACGCGAAGAACCCGTGGAACCAGTATATCGCAGGCATCACCTACGAATATTACAACTCCATGGAAATGCCGTCGCTGATCAAGGAAATCGTCAAGGTCGACGATTACACGGTCAAGTTCGTGCTGACCCGCCCGGAAGCGCCGTTCCTCGCCAATATCGCCATGCCTTTCGCTTCGATCGTGTCGAAGGAATATGCCGATACGCTTGAGAAGGCCGGCACTAAGGAAGACTTCAACAACCTGCCGATCGGCACCGGCCCGTTCAAGTTCGTCGCCTATCAGAAGGACGCGGTCATCCGCTACCAGAAGAATGCCGACTATTGGGGTGAAGCTCCGAAGATCGACGACCTGATCTTCGCGATCACGCCTGACGCCGCCGTCCGCCTGCAGAAGCTGAAGGCTGGCGAATGCCACCTGATGCCATACCCGGCTCCGGCTGATCTGGCGACCATCCGCGCCGACAAGAACCTCAAGCTCGATGAGCAGCCGGGTCTGAACGTCGCTTACTTCGCCTACAACACGACCGTTGCACCTTTCGACAAGCCGGAAGTCCGCAAGGCGCTGAACATGGCGATGAACAAGCAGGCGATCATCGACGCCGTGTTCCAGGGTGCCGGCCAGGTTGCCAAGAACCCGATCCCGCCGACAATGTGGTCCTACAACGACAGCATCAAGGACGATGCTTACGATCCGGAAGCTGCCAAGAAGGCCCTCGAAGCCGCTGGCGTCAAGGATCTGTCGATGAAGATCTGGGCAATGCCGGTGCAGCGTCCTTACATGCCGAACGCCCGTCGTACCGCCGAGCTGATCCAGTCGGATTTCGCAAAGGTTGGCGTCAAGGCTGAGATCGTCTCTTTCGAATGGGGCGAATATCTCAAGAAGTCCACCGAAGTGAAGCGCGACGGTGCCGTCATCCTCGGCTGGACCGGCGACAATGGTGACCCGGACAACTTCCTCAGCGTTCTCCTGTCCTGCGCCGCAACCGGTGAAGGCGGTGCGAACCGTGCACAGTGGTGCAACAAGGAGTTCTCGGACCTGTTGGCCAAGGCAAAGCAGACCACCGACGTTGCCGAGCGCACCAAGCTTTATGAGCAGGCACAGGTGATCTTCAAGGAACAGGCTCCGTGGGCGACGCTTGCGCACTCCACGCAGTTCGTTCCCATGTCCGCCAAGGTTTCCGGCTTCACCATGAGCCCGCTTGGCGACTTCACCTTCGAAAACGTCGACATCGCGGAGTAATCCCCGAACAACCGGACGCGCGGAAGAACCCTGTTCTTCCGCGCGTCTTTTCAGGAAAAAACCATGATCCGGTTCATTCTCGGCAAACTTCTCTATCTCGTTCCGACCTTCCTCGGGATCACCATCGTCGCCTTCGCCTTCGTGCGCGTCCTGCCGGGCGATCCCGTGCTGTTGATGGCGGGCGAGCGTGGCATTTCGCCCGAAAGGCATGCGCAGCTTGCCGAACAGCTCGGTTTTGCTCAGCCCATCTGGCAGCAATATCTCCATTTCCTTGGACGGCTGCTTCAGGGCGATCTCGGCAATTCGCTGGTCACCAAGAAGCCGGTCCTCACCGAGTTCCTGTCGCTCTTTCCCGCGACGGTCGAGCTTGGTCTCGTTGCCATCATCATCGCAACCTTGATCGGCGTTCCTATCGGTGCCCTTGCCGCCATTCGTCGCGGTTCCTGGTTAGATCAGATCGTCATGACGACTGCGCTGGTCGGTTTCTCCATGCCGATCTTCTGGTGGGGTTTACAGCTCATCGTCCTCTTCTCCGGTGCTTTGCAGTGGACGCCTGTCACGGGGCGAATCTCGCTGATGTATTTCTTTCCTTCCGTTACCGGTTTCATGCTGATCGACAGCTTAATTTCGGGACAGAAGGGAGCGTTCGCGTCGGCTGTGTCTCATCTCGTCCTTCCTTCCGTTGTGCTTGCCACAATTCCGCTAGCTGTGATTGCCCGACAGACACGATCGGCGATGCTGGAGGTTCTGGGCGAGGACTATGTCCGTACGGCTCGAGCCAAAGGCATGTCACCTGCGCGCGTCGTCGGCATCCATGCATTAAGAAATGCGATGATTCCGGTTATAACTACCATAGGCCTGCAGACTGGTGTGCTGATGGCCGGCGCTATTCTGACCGAAACCATCTTTTCCTGGCCGGGCATCGGCAAGTGGATGATCGATTCCATCATGCGCCGTGACTATCCGTCTGTGCAGAGCGGTCTGCTCCTGATCACAGGTCTGGTGATGATCATTAATCTGCTCGTCGATCTGACCTACGGCCTAATCAATCCAAGGATCCGTCACAAATGACCGATGTGACCACAACTCCCGGCATCCGCCTTTCGGACGCCGCCATCCGCCGCCGGATGCTTGCCGATTTCTGGTTCTATTTCCGCCAGAACCGCGGCGCCGTCATCGGCCTTGCCGTCTTCATCCTTCTGGTGCTGTTGGCAGTCTTCGCGCCGTTGATCGCGCCGCATGATCCCACCCAGCAATATCGTGATGCTCTTCTCGTCCCGCCGGTCTGGCAGGAAGGCGGCCGTGCCGGCTTCTTCTTCGGCACCGATGCGGTGGGTCGCGACATGCTGTCCCGCCTGATCTACGGCGCGCAATATTCGCTATTTATCGGCGTCGTCGTCGTCTCCATCGCCCTTGTGGGCGGCATCGTCATCGGTCTCGTTGCCGGTTTCTTCGGCGGCTGGATTGATACCGTCATCATGCGCGTAATGGACATCATTCTCGCAGTTCCATCGCTGCTCTTGGCGTTGGTGCTGGTCGCGATACTTGGACCTGGCCTCACCAACGCCATGATTGCCATCGCCATCGCCTATCAGCCGCATTTCGCGCGTCTGGCACGTGCTGCCGTCATGAGCGAACTCCGGCGTGACTATGTCACTGCTGCCCGGGTGGCCGGCGCCGGCAATTTCCGGCTGATGTTCAAGACTATCCTGCCGAACTGCCTTGCGCCGCTGATCGTTCAGGCGACGCTTTCCTTTTCGTCCGCGGTTCTCGATGCCGCCGCTCTCGGCTTCCTCGGCATGGGCGCGCAGCCGCCCGCCTCCGAATGGGGCACGATGCTGGCGGACGCGCGTGAATTCATGCTGCGCGCCTGGTGGGTCGTGACCCTTCCGGGCCTGACGATCCTGATCTCGGTGCTCGCCATCAACCTCATGGGTGACGGCCTGCGCGATGCGCTCGATCCCAAACTGAAGCGGAGCTGAGCGATGAGCCTGCTGAAAATCAAGAACCTCACCGTCAAATTCGCCACCGCCACCGGCGCCTTCACGGCCGTCAACGGCATCGATGTTTCCGTCGACAAACACGAGGTACTGGCCATCGTCGGCGAGTCCGGTTCCGGCAAGTCGGTATCGATGCTCGCCGTCATGGGGCTTCTGCCCGATACGGCGACGATCACCGCCGACGAGATGACCTTCGATGGCAAGAACCTTTTGGCCATGTCGCCGCAGGAGCGCCGCAGGGTGATCGGTCGCGAGATCACCATGATCTTCCAGGAGCCGGTCGCCTCGCTCAACCCGTCCTTCACGGTCGGTTTCCAGATCGAGGAGGTTCTGCGCCTCAATCTCGGCATGAGCGGCGCTGCTGCGCGTGCGCGCGCCCTGGAGCTGTTCCGGGCTGTCGGCATTCCCGAGCCGGAAACCAAGCTCAAGGCCTATCCGCACCAGATGTCGGGCGGCCAGTGCCAGCGCGTGATGATCGCGATTGCGATCGCTTCCAAGCCGCGCCTGCTGATCGCCGACGAGCCGACCACTGCGCTCGATGTGACGATTCAAAAGCAGATTTTCGATCTGCTGATGAACCTGCAGGCGGAATATGGCATGGCGCTGATCCTCATCACCCATGACATGGGTGTGGTGGCGGAAACCGCCGACCGCGTCGTCGTGCAATATAAGGGCCGCAAGATGGAAGAGGCGGATGTCTTGAGCCTGTTCGAGGCTCCGCAGCATCCCTACACCAAGGCATTGCTTTCGGCCCTGCCGGAAAATGCCACCGGCGACCGTCTGCCCACGGTTTCCGATTTCTTCGGCAAGGAGGGCGTTCAATGAGTATCGTTGTCGAAGGCAAGGGCATTACCCGCGACTATCACGTTCCCGGCGGCCTGTTCGGCGGCGCCAAGACGGTGCAGGCCCTGAAGGGCATCGACTTTACCGTCGAGCGCGGCAAGACGCTCGCCATCGTCGGTGAATCCGGCTCCGGTAAATCGACGCTGGCCCGCATCATCGCGCTGATCGATCCGGCATCCGGCGGCGAACTGAAGATCGAAGGCAAACCTGTCGATATCGCCAGACGCCGTCCGGATACGGAGATGCGCTCCAAGGTGCAGATGGTGTTCCAGAACCCCTATGGCAGCCTCAATCCGCGCCAGAAGGTGGGCGACGTGCTGATGGAGCCGCTGGTCATCAACACCAAAATACCGGCTTCCGAGCGCCGCGAGCGGGCCGAAGCCATGCTGGTGAAGGTCGGTCTCGGTCCTGAGCATTTCAACCGTTATCCGCACATGTTTTCCGGCGGCCAGCGCCAGCGCATCGCCATTGCGCGCGCACTGATGCTGAACCCGGCGCTGCTGGTGCTGGACGAGCCGGTCTCCGCGCTCGATCTTTCCGTGCAGGCGCAGGTTCTGAACCTGCTCGCCGACCTTCAGGAAGAATTCGAGCTGACCTATGTTTTCGTCAGCCATGATCTTTCGGTGGTGCGTTACATCGCCGATGATGTGATGGTCATTTCGAAGGGTGTGGCGGTGGAGCAGGGCACGCGCGAGGAACTCTTCGCCGATCCGAAGCATCCCTATACCCGCCAGCTTTTCGCTGCGACACCGATCACGGATGTCGATGCCATCCGCGCCCGCGTGGAACGCCGCAAGGCGGCACGGCTGGCGGCGACCGCCTGAAGGCTGACGACCGAGGTTGGGAACAGGCCGGATTTCCGGCCTGTTCTTTTTCAGGACTTCAGGAAACGCTCGACTGCCGCAAGCGCGCCCTGCTCCCGAATGTCTCGATAGGCGGCTTTCAGGGCTGGGACGAAGGTTTCGTTCCCGGGCAGGTCGCTGCCAAATGTGCGTTCGAAAGTCAGAAAACGGTCGACGACCGCATCCGGCGCCATTGCCAGTTGATCCGGCGCATCCCACTCCTTGAAAGCGGGATCGAGAATGGTGATCGGCTGCCCCTTTTCATTCTTGTCCGCGCAGGACCTGATCCAGAGCGCGACGGCGAAAATAACCGTCCGGCTTTCAGCCTTGTCCGCAAGCAATTCGCGCAAGGGGCCAAGAATGCGCAGCGGCACTTTCTGCGATGCATCGGAGGCGATCTGCATGGTCTTGTGCTGCAATGAGGGATTGGCGAAACGATCCCGCAGGCCGGCTGCGAATTCCGCCCCGTCAACGGCGGGGTCGAGCGTCCGTTCGATCTCGCGCCAATAGGCGTCGATGAAATCGCGCACGGGCTTTTCACCCCATGCATCCGCCACCGTCGCAAGGCCGGCAATCTGGCCGATGGCGGCGATGGCGCTGTGGGAGCCATTCAGCATTCTGAGCTTCATATGCTCGTATGGCTCAACATTGCCGACGAATTCCACGCCCGATTTCTCGAGCGCCGGCCTTCCATGCGGAAAACGGTCCTCAATGACAAAACGGAAATAGGGTTCGGCCACCACCGGCCAGGCATCGCTGAGGCCGAGTGCGGTCGAAATCGCCTCGCGGTCCGCATCCGTGGTGGCGGGAACGATCCGGTCCACCATCGAGCAGGGGCAGGCAATATTGGTTTCGATGAAGGGTGCCAGTTCCGGATCGGCCAGTTCCGCAAATTCCAGCAGCAGCTTTTGCAGCACATGGCCGTTGGCGGGCAGGTTGTCGCAGGAAAGGAGCGTCAGGGGCTGAGAACCTTGCTTGCGCCTGCGCCGTGTGGCCGCAAGGATGAAGCCGAAGATGGAGCGTGGCCGCTCCGGGTTTTCGAGATCATGGACGATATCGGGATGATCGCGCAGCGGGCTGCGGGAGGCGAGATTGGTCAGGTAACCTTTTTCCGTCACGGTCAGTGTGACGATGAGGACGCGCGGATCGGCCATCCGCTCCACCAGCCGTTCGGGCTCTTCCGGGGCGACGATGGTTTCGAGAATCGAACCGATGATGCGCAGGCGCTCGCTCTCACCATCTCGCAAGCAAAAGGTGTAGAGATTATCCTGCGGCTCGATGGCGTCGCGCGTATCCGGGCTGCGCAGCGATGCCGCAACGATGCCCCATCGGGTATCGCCGCGATTAAGGCAATCGTCGATGAAAACCGCCTGATGAGCCCGATGAAAGGCCCCGACGCCGAGGTGGACGATGCCGGGCGTGACGCTTTGGCGGTCATAGGCGGGTGTCGTGACGGATTGCGGCAGGCGGGGCAGGGTTGCAGCGGAAAGCCGGTCTGTCATCGATGCGAAATCCCCATGCGGAACGGGACGGTTGTAGCTCGCGCCGCTCTCATTGCGGCGTCCGGCTTGTGGCGCATCATGTCGGTTCCTCCCCTATATGCGGAATGATCAGGCGCCGGCCTCTTTGAGCAGCCGGACCTGGCGCAGCGTATTCTGGCGGCTGCGCTCGAGATGCCGCCACAGGGCATCGACGATCTGGGCCTTGCTGCCGGCGGCGATGGCATCGGCGATATTCTGGTGCTCTTCGACCGAGCGGGCGTAGTCGCCGAGAATCGAGACGAAAACCGTGTGGGTCTGGTCGAGAATGCGCTCATGCGAGCCGGAAATGACCGGAATGCGCGCCGCCGACACAAGGGTCGTATGGAAGCTGCGGTCGTAAAAAAGCGCTTTCGATAATTCGTCGAGCGTTGAGCCTTTGGCGAATTTACGATGTTTCGCAAGGCTTTCCAGAAGTTCCGCGTGCAGCGCTCCATCCAGTTGCCCGGCGTCGAAGGCCACTTCCACCGCGCCTTTTTCAAGCAGCATTCTGGCGGCGTAAAGTTCCTCCACATCTTCCACGGTGAAATCGCGCACAACCATGCCGCGCCGGGAGGAATTGACCACCAGCCCATCGGCCTCGAGTTTCAGGCAGGCTTCCTTCACCGGCGTGGGGCTGATGCCGAGATCGGCGGCAAGCTCATTGGGCAGCAGGCGTTCGCCGCCGCGCAATCTGCCGCTGACGATGCGCGCGCGCAGCTCCTGATGCGCCTGTTCGGCGAGCGTGACTTTGACCAGCGAGTTCATGGCGGCATCATTGCCCAGCTTCGAGGGACTGGCAATGGTTGAATATTAAAAATAAAAAATTTTTTATTTTACAAAAGCCGGTTTTCCTTTAGCTCTATCCATCATCGGAAGCCAGCTGCTGGAGGAGGGCGGTCTGGCAATTTCCCGAAAGCCATCTGCGCGGCCCATGGTCGCGGGGACGTGGCGTCTATTCCTCCCCGCAAGCAATCAGCAATCGAGGAATGACCGATCATGAAAATTACCGCCGTCGAACCTTTCATCCTGCACCTGCCGCTGACATCGGAATCCATTTCCGATTCCACCCACAGCATCACCCATTGGGGTGTCGTCGGTGCAAAGATCACCACCAGCGATGGCCTTGAGGGCTTTGGTTTTACCGGCACCCACGCGCATCTGCCGTCGGACAGGCTGATCACATCCTGCATCAGCGATTGTTACGCGCCCTTGCTGGTGGGGGAGGATGCGTCGGACCATTCGAGGCTGTGGACGAAACTGGCCCGTTATCCGGCGCTGCAATGGGTCGGCAGGGCGGGCATCACCCATCTGGCGCTGGCCGCAGTTGACGTTGCGCTGTGGGACCTGAAGGCGAAAAAGGCGGGCGTGCCGCTCTGGCACTATCTCGGCGGCGCGCGCACTGCGGCGGTGGAAGCCTATAATACCGATATCGGCTGGCTTTCCTTCACGCTGGAGGATTTGCTGACGGGTAGCGCGAGAGCGGTGGAGGAGGATGGGTTTACCCGGCTGAAGATCAAGGTCGGGCATGACGATCCGAATATCGATATTGCCCGCCTTGCAGCCGTGCGCAAGCGTGTCGGTTCGTCCATCCGCATCGCCATCGACGGCAACGGCAAGTGGGATTTGCCCACATGCCAGCGTTTCTGCGCGGCGGCGAAAGATCTGGACATTTACTGGTTCGAGGAGCCTCTCTGGTATGACGATGTGACGAGCCATGCGCGGCTGGCGCGCAATACGTCCATTCCGATTGCGCTCGGGGAGCAGCTTTACACGGTGGATGCGTTCCGCTCATTCATCGATGCCGGTGCGGTTGCCTATGTCCAGCCTGATGTGACCCGGCTTGGCGGCATCACCGAATATATTCAGGTTGCCGATCTCGCGCTCGCCCATCGCCTGCCCGTGGTGCCGCATGCCGGCGAGATGAGCCAGGTGCATGTGCATCTGAGCTACTGGCATCCGGCTTCAACCATTCTCGAATATATTCCCTGGATCAAGGATCACTTCGAAGAGCCGATCCATGTTCGGGACGGTGTCTACAAACGTCCGGAGCGCCCCGGCGCCAGCACGACGCCGCTGGCGGAAAGCTTCGCCCGTTATGGCAAGGCGGTGAAATGAGCAGCGGTATAAAGCCCGGATTTTAAGGGAGGGAAGCCCGTCCTCCGTCATGCCGGACTAGATCCGGCATCCAGCCACGGCGCGTCTGCGCCGTGAGAAGAGTCTTTCGCGATCAAAGACTTGATCGCGCTGGACCCCGGATCTAGTCCGGGGTGACGGAGTGTGGATGATGCAATTTTTCCAAATTTAGCGCCAGCCGAGAGCCGGCGCCACCTGCTTGAGGATCGTCTCGATCACATGGGCGTTGTAATCGACGCCCAGCTGGTTCGGCACGGTCAGGAGCAGCGTATCGGCCTCGGCGATGGCCTCGTCGGCTTTCAGCTGTTCGATCAGTTTTTCCGGCTCGGCGGCATAGCTGCGCCCGAAGATCGCGCGTGTCTTGTCGTCTATATAACCGATCTTGTCATCGCCTTCGTTGCCGTAACCGAAATAGGACCGGTCGCGGTCGTTGACGAGGGCGAAGATGCTGCGGCTGACCGATACACGCGGTTCGCGGGTGTGGTCCGCTTCCTTCCAGGCTTCCCGGAAGGTGCGGATCTGCTGCGCCTGCTGCACATGGAAAGGCTCGCCCGTTTCATCCGTCTTCAGCGTGGAGCTTTGCAGGTTCATGCCAAGCTTTGCCGCCCACACCGCCGTTGCATTGGAACTCGAACCCCACCAGATGCGCTCGCGCAGCCCTTCGGAATGCGGCTCCAGCCGCAAAAGGCCGGGCGGGTTCGGGAACATCGGGCGCGGATTCGGTTCGGCGAAACCTTCGCCTTTCAGAAGCTCGAGGAAGACTTCGGTGTGCTGACGCGCCATGTCTTCTTCGCTCTGGCCTTCGGCCGGGCGGTAACCGAAATAGCGCCAGCCATCGATCACCTGCTCCGGCGAGCCGCGGCTGATGCCGAGCTGCAGGCGTCCGCCGGCGATGAGGTCGGCCGAACCGGCGTCCTCCGCCATGTAGAACGGGTTTTCATAACGCATGTCGATGACGCCGGTGCCGATCTCGATCTTTTTCGTGCGCGCGCCGACGGCGGCCAGCAGCGGAAAGGGCGAGGCAAGCTGGCGGGCGAAATGGTGCACGCGGAAATAGGCGCCGTCGGCGCCCAGCTCTTCCGCCGCGACGGCGAGGTCTATCGATTGCAGCAGCGTATCGGCGGCCGAACGGGTCTGCGACTGAGGCGAGGGCGTCCAGTGGCCGAAGGACAGGAATCCGATCTTTTTCATGATGACCTTCCAGATGTCGGAGGATGCCGGTCTTCACAAACCGGCTTCGTTGTTGTCAGTCATATAGGCTGGCACGCGTATCCTCCAACCGGCCGGGCGTAGACACGGTGTCGCCGAAATGTGAACGATGGCTGTTCAGACCATCATCCGGCGGTCGAGGATGAAGAGTTTTTCATGCGCGCGCGCCGTGGTGAGAATGAAGTCCATCAGCGAGCGCACACGCGGCACATTGGCAAGGTCCTGATGGCTCGTCAGCCAGTAGCCGCGCCGCAGTTCCACTTCGCCGGCAAGCACCATCTGCAAATCCGGAAAGCGCGCGGCGATGAAATTCGGCAGGATGCACAGGCCCCGGCCGCTCAGCGTGGCAGTCAGCTGCGCGAAAATACTCGAGGACTGAAAGCCCGGACGCAGGCCGGGCAGCACATCGCGCATATAATCAAGGCCGGGTGAGAAGATCAGGTCCTGTACGTAACCGATGAAGAAGTGATCGAGCAGGTCCTCGCGCTTGGTGATTCTCGGCCGTCCGGCGAGATAGGAACGCGAGGCATAGATATGCAGCGTATAATCGATGATCTGTTCGTTGATATAGGGACCGGCCTTCGGCGGATCGAGCGTGACGGCGACATCCGCCTCCTTTCGGGAAAGCGCCATGATCTGCTGGATCGTCACCATTTCCACCATGATGTGGGGATGCGTGATGGCGAAGTCTTTCAGCCTTTCCACGAAGAAAAAATTGGAAAAACCTTCAGGCGCGCTAAGGCGCACCACGCCGCGCAGCAGGCTGCCGCTTTCGGAAATATCCGATTGCAGCCTTTCCGCTTCTGCCTCGATACGCTCGACCGTATCCACCAGCCGCCGCCCGACGGTCGTCAGTTCATAACCGCGCGGGTTTCGCTCGAACAGCTTGGTTTTAAGCGAGAATTCCAGCCGGTCGATATGGCGGGAGACGGTGGCGTGGCTGGTGCGCAGGCTTCGGGCTGCCGATGAGAGCTGTCCGGTGCGAGCCACGGCCAGAAAATATTGCAGGTCGTCCCAGGTGAAAGGGGTAGCCATATTTGTCTCCCATCAAGAGTTCTGTTCAAAAATGAACAGTTCCTGTTCGCAATTTGATGATGCCCCGCTCTTGTGTCAACGGCCGAATTCGAGAAGTCTAGGCTCAGGATGCATCGCTTTGAGGAGGGCGGTGTGACCGTTCAGGTGCAATGGCATGGAAGCCCGCAGGCGGTTTCGTTCACCGTTGCACAGACCCATCTGAGGCTCGCAATCATCTCTGGGAGGAGAAGTCATGCGTAAGAGTATCGTTTTATCCACGGCCATGGCGCTGGCCGCTGGCACCGCCGCTTATGCCGCCGAGATTTCGGACGGCAAGGTCAAGATCGGCATCTTGAACGACCAGTCGGGCGTCTACGCCAATTTCGGCGGCAAATACTCTTATGAAGCCGCGAAGATGGCGGTCGAGGATTTCGGCGGCAAGGTGCTCGATGCGCCGGTGGAAGTGGTGACCGCCGACCACCAGAACAAGGCGGACGTCGCCTCCAATATCGCCCGCCAATGGTACGATACCGAACAGGTCGATTCGATCATGGAACTGACCTCGTCGTCGGTCGGCCTTGCCGTGCAGGCGCTGTCCAAGGACAAGAAGAAGATCACCATCAATACGGGTGCGGCAACCACCGAGCTGACCGGCAAGCAGTGCAGCCCCTATGGTTTCCATTGGGCCTATGACACCTATTCGCTGGCGGTCGGCACCGGCGGCGCGCTCGTCAAGCAGGGCGGCGACAGCTGGTTCTTCCTGACCGCCGACTATGCCTTCGGTTATTCGCTGGAAGAAAACACGTCGAATTTCGTCAAGTCCAATGGCGGTAAGGTTCTGGGTTCCGTGCGCCATCCGCTTGCCACGACGGACTATTCCTCCTTCCTGCTGCAGGCGCAGTCCTCGGGCGCGAAGGTCATCGGTCTTGCCAATGCCGGTCTCGATACCTCCAACGCCATCAAGCAGGCGGCCGAATTCGGCATCGTCGCCGGCGGCCAGCGGCTTGCGGCGCTTCTCTTCACGCTTGCAGAAGTCCACGGCCTCGGTCTCGAAGCGGCTCAAGGCTTGACGCTGACGGAAGGTTTTTATTGGGACCGCGACGATGAATCGCGCAAGTTCGGCGAACGCTTCAAGGAACGCACCGGCGCCATGCCGAACATGGTGCATGCCGGCACCTATTCCGCCGTGCTGCACTACCTGAAGGCCATCGAAAAGGCCGGCGCAGACGATGCCGATGCCGTCGCCAAGGCCATGAAGGAAATGCCCGTCAACGACGTCTTTTCGAAGGACGGCCATGTGGCCGCCAACGGCCGCATGATCCACGACATGTATCTCATGGAAGTGAAGAAGCCGGACGAAAGCAAGCAGCCGTGGGATTATTACAAGGTACTTGCCACCATCCCCGGCAAGGAAGCCTTCATGGACCCCGCAAAGAGCGGTTGCCCGCTGGTAACGCAGTAAAGAAGAATAAAAAGGGGAAAGCTTGATGACGATCGCTCCCGCCCTTGCCGGGCAGGCCGAACCTCGCGTCGTTCTTTCGGCGCGCGGTCTCTCCAAGACCTTCGGCGCATTCGCGGCCGTGAAAAACGTCGATCTCGACGTCCACCATGCCCGCGTGCATGCGCTTATCGGTCCGAACGGTGCCGGCAAAACCACGGTCTTCAACCTGTTGACCAAGTTTCTCCAGCCGACAGGCGGGGCGATCACCTTCATGGGAACGGACATAACAAGGACGCCGCCGGACAAGGTGGCGCGTCTCGGCCTCGTCAGGTCTTTCCAGATATCGGCGGTGTTTCCGCATCTGACGGTTCTGGAAAATGTGCGGGTGGCGTTGCAGCGGCCGAACAGCCTTGCAACGCAGTTCTGGCTGCCGCTCTCCTCGCTCGACAGGCTGAACGCCCGCGCCGAGGAACTGATCGCCATGGTCGGCCTGACACGGGAAAAACATGCGCTTGCGGCTGATCTTTCTTACGGCCGCAAGCGGGTTCTCGAAATCGCCACCACGCTGGCGCTCGATCCGAAGGTTCTGCTGCTGGATGAACCGATGGCCGGCATGGGCGGCGAGGATGTCGCCCATGTCGCCGAACTCATCCGCGAGGTGGCAAAGACACGCGCGGTGCTGATGGTCGAACATAATCTGAAAGTCGTGGCCGATATCTGCCACCACGTCACGGTCTTGCAACGCGGTGAAATTCTGGCGGAGGGCGATTATGCCACCGTTGCCGCCGATCCGCGCGTGCGCACGGCCTATATGGGCACGGAGGAGGCTTGATATGGCGGCAATGCTCGAAGTCTCCAATCTGAAATCCTGGTATGGCGAAAGCCAGGCGCTGCACGGTGTCGATCTGACGGTCGGCGAGGGCGAAACCATCACCATTCTCGGCCGCAACGGTGTGGGCAAGACCACGACGCTGCGCACTATCATGGGCATCATCCGAAACCGCAAGGGCGTCATCAAGCTGGGCGGCAAGGATCTGATGCCGGTGCCGCTGCATCGCACGGCGAAATACGGCCTTGGTTTCGTGCCGGAAGAGCGCGGCATCTTCGCGACGCTGAGCGTCGAGGAGAACCTGAAGCTGCCGCCCGTCGTCGCATCCGGCGGCATGACGCTCGATGAAATATACGAGCTGTTTCCCAATCTTTACGAACGCCGCACCAGCCCCGGCACCAAGCTTTCCGGCGGCGAGCAGCAGATGCTGGCCATGGCGCGCATCCTGCGCACCGGGGTTAAGGTGCTGCTGCTTGACGAACCGACCGAAGGGCTTGCCCCGGTCATCGTGCAGCGCATCGGCGAGGTGCTGCAGAAACTGAAGAGCCGCGGCATGACCGTTGTTCTGGTCGAACAGAATTTCCGTTTTGCCAGCCGTATCGCCGACCGTTTCTACCTGATGGATCACGGCCAGATGGTCAGCAATTTTCCGGTCAGCGAGCTTTCCGGCCGCATGGGCGAGCTCAACAAGGTGCTGGGGGTTTAACGATGACGATGATCTTCGGCGTTCCAATTCAGGCATTGCTCGGGCAATTGCTGGTGGGCCTTATCAACGGGTCGTTTTATGCGCTGCTGTCGCTTGGCCTTGCCGTCATTTTCGGCCTGCTGCGCGTCATCAATTTTGCCCATGGCGCGCAATATATGCTCGGCGCTTTCGTCGCCTTCCTCGGCCTGCAATATTTCGGCATCAATTTCTGGGTGGCGCTCATCGTCACACCTTTCGTCGTGGCGCTGTTCGGTGCGATTGTCGAACGCTTCCTGCTGTCGCGGCTTTACGATCTCGATCCGCTTTATGGGCTACTCTTCACCTTCGGTCTCGCGCTGGTGGTGGAAGGCGCGTTCCGCTGGCTTTATGGCGCTGCTGGCCAGCCCTATTCCGTTCCGCCGCAGCTTGCCGGCGGCACCAATCTCGGCTTCATGTTCCTGCCGAATTACCGCGCTTTTGTCGTCGTCATTTCGCTCATCGTCTGCATCGCCACCTGGGCGTTGATCGAAAAGACCCGGCTTGGCTCCTATCTGCGCGCTGCGACGGAAAACCCGACGCTGGTGCAGGCTTTCGGCATCAACGTGCCTGTTCTCCTGACGCTGACCTACGCGCTGGGTGCCGGCCTTGCCGGTTTCACCGGGGTTCTCGCCGCGCCGATCTATCAGGTCTCGCCGCTGATGGGCACGAACCTCATCATCGTCGTCTTTGCCGTGGTCGTGGTCGGCGGCATGGGGTCGATCATGGGCGCCATCGTCACCGGTTACATGCTGGGCGTCGCAGAGGGCCTCACCAAAGTGTTCTACCCGGAAGCCTCCAACATCGTCATCTTCGTCATCATGGCCTTTGTGCTGCTCATCCGCCCCGCCGGACTTTTCGGAAAGGACGCCTGATATGTCCAAAGCCACCCATAGCCCCACCGCCGGAGCAATGCCGCAAACGGAGGTTTCGACGACTGCCGGCACCATCAAGACCGTGCTTATTCTTGCAGGGATTGCCGTCCTCATCGCCGCGCCGATGTTCGTTTATCCGATCTTTCTGATGAAGCTCCTGTGCTTTGCGCTGTTTGCCTGCGCCTTCAATCTGCTGATCGGTTACACGGGCCTACTCTCCTTCGGCCATGCGGCGTTTTTCGGCGGTGCAGCCTATTTCACCGCCTATTCGGTGAAGGAATGGGGCGTGACGCCGGAAATCGGCCTTGTCATCGGCATGGCGGGGGCGGCGCTGCTCGGTCTCGTCATCGGCTTCTTCGCCATTCGCCGCCAGGGCATCTATTTCGCCATGATTACGCTTGCGCTGTCGCAGATGTTTTATTTCTTCTGCCTTCAGGCGCCCTTCACCCATGGTGAGGATGGCTTGCAGGGCGTGCCGCGCGGCCATCTCTTCGGCCTTCTCGACCTCAATGCGCCACTCAACATCTATTACACGGTGCTTGTCGCCTTTGTGTTGGCGCTCCTTGTCATCTGGCGTTTCGTCAATTCGCCCTTCGGCATGATCCTGAAATCCATCCGCGAAAACGAGCAGCGCGCCATTTCGCTGGGCTACAGCGTCCAGCGCTACAAGCTCGGTGCTTTCGTGATGTCGGCGACGCTGGCCGGTCTTGCGGGTGGCCTCAAAGCGCTGGTCTTCCAGTTTGCGACGCTCACCGACGTCACCTGGCAGATGTCGGGCGAAGTGATCCTGATGACGCTGCTCGGCGGTATCGGCACCATGATTGGGCCGATCTTCGGTGCGGGTCTCGTCGTCACCCTGCAGAACTATCTCGCGACGTCCGATTTCCCGGTCACCATCATCACCGGCCTCGTCTTCATGGCCTGCGTTCTGGTGTTCCGGCGTGGTCTGATCGGCGAATTTTACGCGTCGCGGCTCGGGAGAAAACTCGGCTTTCAGCACCGTAGCTAGGCGTTTTTGAGAACACAGGAAAGGCCTCCTCCGCGTCCGGGACGACGCGGCAAGGGCGGCGCGTGGAGAAGAGCATGGGCGAATATGACTATATCGTCATCGGAGCGGGGAGTGCCGGATGCGTTCTCGCCAACCGCCTTTCGAAAGATCCGAACAACCGCGTGCTGCTGCTGGAAGCGGGCGGCAACGACAATTACCACTGGATCCATATTCCAGTCGGTTATCTCTATTGCATCAACAATCCGCGCACCGACTGGTGTTTCAAGACGGCGGAAGAGCCGGGGCTGAACGGCCGCTCGCTGATCTATCCGCGCGGAAAGGTGCTTGGCGGCTGCTCCTCCATCAACGGCATGATCTATATGCGCGGCCAGGCGCGGGACTACGACGTCTGGCGTCAACTCGGCTGCGAGGGCTGGGGGTGGAACGACATCCTGCCCTATTTCCTGAAATCGGAAGACTTTTATCGGGGAAAAAGCGATCTGCACTCCGCCGGCGGCGAGTGGCGCGTGGAAAAGGCGCGCGTGCGCTGGGATGTGCTGGATGCTTTCCAGAAGGCGGCGGGCGAAGCGGGCATTCCCGCAACCGACGATTTCAACCGGGGCGACAATGAGGGGGCAGGTTACTTCGATGTGAACCAGCGGTCTGGCTGGCGCTGGAATACGGCCAAGGCATTTCTGAAGCCGGCGCTTGGTCGCAAGAACCTCACGGTTCTGACCAAGGCCCATGTCAAGCGTCTCATCATCGAAGAAGGCCATGTTACGGGGGTGGAGTTCCACCATGACGGCGTCCTGAAAAAGATGCGGGCGCGGCGCGAGACGGTGCTTTCCGCGGGGGCAATCGGCTCGCCGCATGTTCTGGAGCTTTCCGGCGTCGGCCGTGGTGATGTGTTGCAGGCGGCCGGTATCGACACGGTGGCGGAGGTTCAGGGTGTGGGCGAGAACCTGCAGGACCATCTGCAACTGCGCATGGTCTACAAGGTCTCTGGCGTCCTGACGCTGAATGAAAGGGCCTCCACCCTGTTCGGCAAGGCGCGGATCGGTCTCGAATATGCGCTGACGCGCTCAGGGCCGATGTCGATGGCGCCGAGCCAGCTCGGTGTTTTCACTCGTTCTTCGCCGGAAAAGGAAACCGCCGATCTGGAATATCATGTCCAGCCGGTTTCGCTCGACAAGTTCGGCGATCCGGTTCACACTTTTCCGGCCATTACCGCAAGTGTCTGCAATCTGCGGCCGGAAAGCCGGGGCTCCGTGCATGTGAAAGGACCGGATTTCGCCATGCAGCCGGAAATCCGCCCGAACTATCTTTCCACCGAAGGCGACCGCCAGGTGGCCATCGACGCCATGCGGCTCACGCGCCGCATCGTCGCCCAACCGGCCTTCGCGCGCTTCAAGCCGCAGGAATACAAGCCGGGTCCCTCCTTCGAAAACGATAATGATCTTGCCAAGGCGGCGGGCGATATCGGCACCACCATCTTCCACCCCGTCGGCACGCTGCGCATGGGGTCGGATATGGAAAGCGTGGTCGATGCGCGGCTGAAATTCCGCAGGCTCGCCGGGCTGCGCGTCGCCGACGCATCGGTGATGCCGCGCATCACATCCGGAAATACCAATTCCCCGACGATCATGATTGCCGAAAAGGCCGCCGACATGATCCTTGCGGACAATCGCTGAAAGGAGCGCTCCGATGAAGACCGTCGCTTTTATCGGGCTAGGACATATGGGCCTGCCCATGGCCGCCAATCTCGTCAAGGCCGGATATGCCGTCAGGGGTCACGATCTTTCCGAAGCCTGCCGCGCGGCGGCGAGAGAGGCCGGTGTTCCCGTTGCTGCGGGTTCTGCCGAGGCTATCGAAGCCGCTGACGTCATCATCACCATGCTGCCGAAGGGCGAACATGTCGTTTCGGTCTATGGCGATCTGGTTCGGAAAATCCCTGCCGGAACGCTTCTCATCGACTGCTCGACGGTGGATATGGAAAGCGCGCTTAAGGCGCATGAGTTGGCCGCTTCTGCCGGCTGCCCCTCGGTCGATGCGCCCGTATCGGGCGGCACGGGCGGGGCGGCCGCCGGCACCCTGACCTTCATGTGCGGCGGCGAGGCTGCGGCCTTCTCTGCGGCAAGGCCGGTGCTGGAGGCGATGGGCAAGAAGATCGTGCATTGCGGCAAGGGCGGTAACGGCCAGGCGGCCAAGATCTGCAACAACATGATCCTCGGCATTTCCATGATCGCCGTTTCGGAAGCTTTTGTTCTGGGCGAAAAACTCGGGCTTTCGCATCAGGCGCTGTTCGACGTCGCCTCCACCTCTTCCGGGCAATGCTGGTCGCTCACCACCTATTGCCCGGTGCCGGGACCGGTGCCGACATCGCCCGCCAACAAGGATTACCAGCCCGGATTTGCGGCGGCCCTGATGTTGAAGGATCTGAAGCTTTCGCAGGAGGCCGCCAATGGAGCCGGGGCTTCCACCCCGCTCGGTGCGGCGGCGGCGGCGCTTTACGAGAACTTCGTCGATGAGGGGAGCGGCGGGCGCGATTTTTCCGCCATTGTCGAAATGCTGCGCGGGAGCGAAGCATGACGGACACCGCGCCTTCCGATATTTTGTGGGTGCCGCCGAGGGAAACGCTGGCGCGCTCGGCGCTTTTTTCCTTCGCAGAGAAAACTGCAAAACTGCACGGGGTGGCCGCCGATGATTATGCCGGCCTGTTGCGCTGGTCCATCGATGCGCCGGACGCCTTTTACGATGCTCTGTGGGATGAGCTCGGCATTATCGGCACACGTGGAGAAACGGCATTCAAAGCCGGTGCGACGATCCGAGATGTTGAGTTTTATCCCGGTGCCCTGCTCAACTATGCTGAAAACCTGCTGCGCGATGCCGACGCGCGGCTGGCCATCATCGCTCATCGCGACGATGGCACACGGCGTGAAATTACTCGCAGAGAGCTTTACGACGAAGTGTCCCGCATGGTGCAGGCGCTTGCCGATGCGGGTGTGAGCGAAGGCGACCGCGTCGGGGCCATCGTCACCCATGATATTGAGGCGATCGTGAGTTATCTGGCCGCGAGCGCCATCGGCGCGATCTGGTCGTCCTGCTCGCCGGATTTCGGGCCGGCGGGCGCCTCCGACCGCCTGTCGCAGATCGGTCCGAAAATCCTCATCGCCGTGCCGGAATATGGTTATGCCGGCAAGCGCATCGATGTCGGCCCGACCATTCGGGCGGTGGCGGAAAGTGCGGCTCCTGAAAAGATCGTGCTGATCGGCGATGCCGTGCCCGAAAACCTTGCCGATCTCGGCTGCGTGACGCTTACGGATTTCGTCGCGCCTTATGCGGCGGGTGAGATTGCGTTCAACCGTCTGCCCGTCAAGGCGCCGCTGGCGATCCTTTATTCGTCCGGCACCACCGGCAAGCCGAAATGCATCACCCATTCCGGCGGCGGTTTGCTTCTTCAGCACATGAAGGAGCTGAAGCTGCAATGCGATATTCAGGAAGGGGAGCGCTTCTTCTATTTCACCACCTGCGGCTGGATGATGTGGAACTGGCAGGTCTCCGGTCTGGCGCTCGGCGCTACGCTCGTCACCTATGACGGCAATCCCGGTTATCCCAACCCTGCGCGGCTAATCGACCTCATCGACGCCGAACGGATCGCCACTTTCGGCACGTCGGCGAAGTTTATCGACGCCTGCCTGAAGGCCGGGCTGAAGCCGCGTGAAAGCCACGATCTTTCATCGCTGCGGACCATTCTTTCCACCGGCTCGCCGCTCATCCCGCAATCCTTCGATTATATCTATCGCGACTGGAAGGCTGAGGTGCACCTCGCCTCGATCTCCGGCGGCACGGATATCTGCGCCTGTTTCCTTGGCGGCAACCCTTTGCAGCCGGTGCATCGCGGTGAATTGCAGGGTGCGATGCTGGGCATGGATATCGACATCCTGGACGATGAGGGCCGTTCCGTTCGAGGCGTCGCCGGCGAACTCGTCTGCCGCAATGCGCATCTGTCCCTGCCGGTGAAGTTCTGGGGCGATGAGGATGGTTCGCGCTATCAGGCCGCCTATTTCGACCGGTTTCCGGGCATCTGGGCGCATGGCGATTTCGCCGAAATGCGCCTCTCTGGCGGCTATGTCATCCATGGGCGTTCGGATACGACGCTCAATCCCGGCGGGGTGCGCATCGGGACTGCGGAAATCTACCGCCAGGTGGAAACCGTGCCCGAAGTCGAAGAGGCCATTGCCGTCGGGCAGGATATCGACGGCGACCAGCGGGTCATCCTCTTCCTGCGCATGAAGGGCGGCGCAGCGCTGACGGAAGAGCTGGAAAAGACTATCCGCAGCCGCATCCGTTCAGGCGCCACGCCGCGGCATGTGCCGGCAAGGATCATTGCCGTCAGCGCCATTCCCCGCACCCGTTCCGGCAAGATTTCCGAAATCGCGGTGCGCGACACCATTCATGGCCGGCCGGTGAAGAATGCCGATGCGCTCGCCAATCCCGAAGCGCTTGAACTTTTCCGCAACCTGCCGCAGCTGAAGGACTAGGCCGATGGAGGATCAACCGAAAACCGTGCTTGTCACGGGTTCCACCAGCGGCATCGGGCTTGCCATCGCCAAGCGATTCGCCGAGGCGGGGTATCTGGTCGGGGTGCATGGCATAGAGACGGCGGAGGAGGCGACGCAGGCGCTGGAGGCGGTCGCGAAGGTGGCGCGGCACAGGCCGGTCTATTTTGCCGCCAACCTCGCCAATTATGATGAAAGCGCGCATCTGCCGGAGACCGTCATCGCCGAACTCGGTCATATCGACGTCCTCGTCAACAATGCCGGCATTCAGAAGGTCGCGCCGATCGATGAGTTCGATTTCGCCGATTTCTCCCGCATCGTCGCCATCTCGCTCGACAGCGCGTTTCACACCATCCATGCGGCCCTGCCGGGCATGAAGGAAAGGGGCTGGGGCCGCATCGTCAACATCGCTTCCGCGCATGGCCTGCGCGCCTCGCCCTTCAAGGGGCCTTATGTCGCGACCAAACATGCGGTGGTGGGGCTGACGAAAAGCGTGGCGCTGGAAGTGGCCGAACTTGGCATCACCTGCAACGCCATCTGCCCCGGTTATGTCTGGACGCCGCTCGTCGCCGCCCAGGTGGCCGATCAGGCGCGCGTGCATGGCATGAGCGAGGAGGATGTGGTGAAGAAGGTGATGCTTGCGCCGCAGCCAACCAGACGGTTCGTGCAACCGGAAGAAGTGGCGGAAATGGCGCTTTATCTCGCGGGGGACATGGCCCGCTCCATCACCGGCACCACCATCTCGATCGATGGCGGCTGGACCGCGAAATAATCTTCGCATATCCGACGCTGCGCTGGCGCTTCGATACGCAGGCCGCTGGAATGGGGTTGAAACTAATCCTTTTCCGCGTCTGGAACAAAACCCTGACCCCAATGATTAGATCAACAGGGTTACAGGGAGTGAGAGACATGGCCAGAGAAAATACCAGCTATCTCGACGGTCGGGATGCGCCGAAAAGCGAAACGGCAACGCGCGCGCGGCAAGGATCGCGCGGACGTCCCGTGCTTGTCATTCTGATCGTCAGCGTGCTTCTTGCATTGGTGGTTTGGGCCGTTGTCGAATATTCGGTTTTCGAACCCGACGAGAACCTGCCGCAGAACCCGCAGACCGAGACTGCGCCCGTGCCGCAGCAGCCGTCGGGTTCCGGAAGCTTCGACAACAATCCGGCGAATGGCCGCCCCCAGCCGCCGTCATCGACAGAGACAAATCCCGCGCCGCAGGATTCGACCGGCGCGCCGCAGAACCCGTGACCACCATGGCGTGAAGTTTTTTCGCGCCGATGATGATTTTCATGGAACCAGATCGCGCCCGATTTCATTTCACGCGAAGTGACAGGAATCGGGGGTTTCATTCATGGCAGTCACCGTCACTGCAGTTGTTCTCACGCTGATCGGTCTTGCGCTGTTCGGTTTCGGCTCTCAGCTCGTCATGCTGGGCGGGAGCTTCTATTACGTGCTTTCCGGACTGGCTTTTCTGCTGACGGCCGTTCTGCTGTTCAAGCGCAATCGCGCAGCCCTTCACGTCTATGCCGTCTTCATTGTCGCGACGCTCGCCTGGGCCATATGGGAAGTCGGCTTCGACTGGTGGCAGCTTGGTCCGCGCGGCGGCATCATTATTCTCATCGGCCTCTGGCTTCTGGTCCCATGGGTCAGAAAGCCGCTCGGTTTTTCGAGCCCGACCGGGCTTAGCTACGGGCCGAATGCCTGGCCGCTTGCGCTGTCCGTCCTCGCCTCCATCGTCGTGGCCGGATATTCCATGGCACAGGATCCGCACGATACGGCCGGTTCCCTGCCTCAGGAAACGGCCTCTGCCACGCCCGCCTATGGCGGCAATGTGCCTGACGGTGACTGGCATCAATATGGCCGCACGCCCTATGGCCAGCGTTATTCGCCGCTCACCCAGGTCAATGTCGACAATGTCTCGCAGCTCAAGGAAGCCTGGCGTTACCAGACGGGCGATGTGAAGCTGCCTGATGATGTGGGGGAAACCACCTATCAGGTGACGCCGCTGAAGATCGGGAACACGCTTTATATCTGCACGCCGCATAATTGGGCGATCGCCATCGATGCCGCCACCGGCAAGGAAAAGTGGAAATACGACCCCAATATCGGTCTCAATCCGGATCGCCAGCACCAGACATGCCGCGGCGTTTCCTATTATGCCGAGCCGAATGCCACGCAGGGCACGGCCTGCGCCGAGCGCGTCTACCTGCCGACCTCGGATGCGCGGCTGATCGCGCTTGACGCCGCCACCGGTCAGGTCTGCACGTCCTTTGCCGATCAAGGTGTGCTGCATCTTGAGCAGGGCATGAAATACAATCCCGCCGGTTATTATTATTCGACCTCGCCGCCCGTCATCGTGGCGGGCAAGATCATCATCGGCGGCGCGGTGAACGACAACTATTCCACGCAGGAACAATCCGGCGTCATCCGCGCTTTCGATGTGAACAGCGGCGCGCTCGTCTGGAACTGGGATTCCGGCAACCCGGCGAAAACCGAACCGATTGCGGCGGGTGAAACCTACACCACCAATTCGCCCAACAGCTGGTCGGTCTTCAGTTACGATGAAGGCCTCGGCCTCGTTTATATCCCGCTCGGCAATCAGGTGCCGGATCAGCTCGGCATGGGCCGCAGCGAGAATGTGGAGAAATATTCCTCCTCCATCGTTGCGCTGGATATAAACACCGGCAAGGATCGCTGGGTGCGCCAGACGGTTCATCACGATCTCTGGGACATGGACGTGCCGGCCCAGCCGGTGCTGCTTGACATCACCAAGGACGGCCAGACCGTGCCGGCTCTCGTCGGCCCCACCAAGCAGGGCGATATCTACGTTCTCGACAGGCGCACCGGCGAGCCGCTTCTGCCGATCACCGAAGAACCCGCGCCGGGCGGCGCCATACCGGAGGACTTCACCTCTCCGACGCAGCCGACGACGGCCCTGTCCTTCAAGCCGGAGCCATTGCAGGAAAAGGACATGTGGGGCGTCTCCATGTTCGACCAGCTCGCCTGCCGCATCCGCTTCCATCAGCTGAACTACAAGGGTCGCTACACGCCGCCTTCGCTGACCGGCTCGATCATCTATCCCGGCAATTTCGGCACCTTCAATTGGGGCAGCGTGGCGGTCGATCCCGAGCGTCAGGTCATGTTCGGCATGCCGACCTATCTCGCCTTCACCTCGCAGCTCGTGCCGCGCGCCGACATTCCGCCGAAGGGTCAGGACGAAAAGGGAAGCGAACAGGGCCTCAACCGCAATGACGGCGCACCCTATGGCGTGTTCATGGGTCCGTTCCTCGGTCCGTTGCAGATTCCCTGCCAGGCCCCGCCATGGGGTTATGTCGCGGGTGCTGATCTGCGCACCGGCGATATCGCTTACAAACACAAGAACGGCACGGTCCATGACATGACGCCGCTGCCGCTGCCCTTCAAGGTGGGTGTGCCGGGCATTGGCGGGCCGATGATCACCAAGGGCGGCGTC
This sequence comes from Agrobacterium sp. CFBP 3001, assembly GCF_027871605.1. Lineage (NCBI taxonomy): Bacteria > Pseudomonadati > Pseudomonadota > Alphaproteobacteria > Hyphomicrobiales > Rhizobiaceae > Agrobacterium > Agrobacterium sp. CFBP 3001. The sequence goes on along the minus strand of NZ_JAQAHD010000016.1, from coordinate 49,619 downwards.
GCCTTCCTCGGTGCTGCCGTCGACAACTACCTGCGCGCCTATGATCTGACCACCGGCAGGCAGCTTTGGGAAGCGCGCCTGCCGGCCGGCGGTCAGGCAACGCCGATGACCTATGCGCTGGATGGCGGCAAGCAATATGTGGTGATGGTTGCGGGTGGCCACGGCTCCGTCGGAACCAAACCGGGCGACTATGTGATCGCCTATACCCTGCCGTAATCTCTGCAGGTTTCAAGATACAAAAAAACCGGAATGGGCGACCATTCCGGTTTTTGTTGCCAAGAGGGGTATCAAGCCGCTTTTTTCTCGGCGGCGGCGTTGACCGAAGTTTTGGCGAGCGCGGTCAGCGTATCATCGGTTTTCGCTTCTTCCTTGAGCGTGGCATCCAGCAGTGAAACTGCTTTCGTGTGGCCCAGCTTTTCCGCCCATGCCTTCAGCGTGCCATAACGGGCGATCTCATAGTGCTCGACCGCCTGCGCCGAGGAAACCAGGCCAGCGTCGAGGGCGGGCGTGCCCTTGAAGTCCTCCATGATTTCCTCGCCCTCGGCGATGATGCCCTGAATGGCTTCGCAGGTCTTGCCCTGCGCCCGCTTACCGATGATCTCGAACACCTCCTGCAGGCGCTCGACGTGCCCCTGGGTTTCTTCCTTATGTTTTTCAAAAGCCTGTTTCAGCTTCGGATCGGTCGCCGCCCGCGCCATTTTCGGCAGGGCTTTCAGGATCTGCCTTTCGGCGTAGTAGATATCCTTCAGCGTATCGTAAAACAGGTCGTCGAGTTTCTTCTCGGCCATTGTTCCTTCTCCCATGTGTGAAAATGCATGCCGTGCGCCTGTGCGCACGGGAGACAAACCCTTTGCTGCGCCCATGGTTCCGGCTCGGTTGCGCGCAACGTTTATATTGCCGCGCGGAACCAACACGCCTTTGCGAACTTAGTGTGAAGAAATTTCGGGAGGAGACGCGACAGTGCCCCAGAGCCTTGCAGAAGAATTTTCCATGAATATTTCCATCCCCTTCGAGGTGCTGCTGGTGCGTGTGTTCGGCGCAGTCATCCTGTGCGGCCTGATCGGTCTGGAACGTGAGTTTCACAAGAACACCGCCGGCCTGCGCACCAACATGCTGATCGGCCTTGCCGCCGTCACCTTCTGCGTTATCACCATTCACATGATGGAGACGATGGCGGAAGGCCATGAGGCCGCGCGGCTCGATCCTATCCGGCTGGTGGAGGCCGTGACGGCGGGCATCGCCTTTCTCGCGGCGGGTGTGGTCGTTTATACGAGAGGCGATGTCAAAGGCCTGACGACTGGCGCCAGCATGTGGCTTTCGGCGGCAATTGGCCTCTCGGCCGGCCTTGGCATGTGGCCGCTTGCTCTTCTCGCTTCGGGAATGGGCATTGTCGTCCTGTGGACGCTGCGCCGCTTACAGGTGGCGGCGGGCATCAAGGAGGAATGAACGACATCAGCCGAAGCGGAAAAGATCGGCGTCGGGATCCTTGCCGCCATTGATGGCGGCGGCCACGATTTCAGCGGCGATCTGGCTGAAGGTGATGCCGTTGCCGCCGAAACCCATCACGGCATAGACGTTGTTCATTCCGGGCACCGCGCCAATCAGCGGCAGGCCGGTGGTGGTCGTGCCGAAGGCCGCCGCCCAGCGATATTCCGGCTTTCCCATGTCGATGCCGAGAAGCTTTTCGATCTTGCGGCGGATCGTCTCCGCCTTGGCGGCGAGCTTGCGCTCCGACTGGTATGCGGTGGGGTTTTCCTCGTCCTCGCCTCCGGCGATCATCCGCCCCTCCCGGTCGGTGCGCAGGTAGAGATAGGGATCGGAGGCCTCCCAGATGATATGGTTCTCCAGCCAGTCGGGTAGGTCGAGCCCCTTTCGGCTCGCCAGCGCCCAGGTCGAAATGATCTGGTGTTTCGGGCTCTCCAGCACTTTCAGGAATTCATAGCCGGTGCAGAAAACGACATTGCGCGCTGAAAGGATTTTGCCGCCGGCGGTGGCAAGGACAACCTCGTCGCCGAGGTTCCTGAGATCGGTGATCTCAAGCTGGGAGACGATTTCGGCGCCGGCGCCCGCCGTGTGGCGCAGCAGGCCGGCCGTCAGCTGTGCGGGATTGGCGGAGGCCGAAATATCGCTGAGGATGGCCCCGGTCCGGTGCAAGCCGTATTGCTCTCTCAGTTCCGCGGCGGTGAGGAGGCGGGCCTCGATGCCCGCTTCTTTGCGGGCTTCTGCTTCAGCCTTCAATGCGCGCGATCCCATTTCGTCTCCAGCCAGATAAAGGGCCTGTTTGCGCCTCATGCTGCAGGAGATGTCGAGCGAAGAAACGATTTCCTCCAGCCGCAGGACGGCGCGGGCGGAACGCTGCCATGCCCTGTCAGCCGCGTGCCTGCCGATCATCTTTCGAAGCTGCGTCAGCGGCGTGTCGATTTCGTGCTGGATCATCGCGGTGCTGGCGACGCTGCTGCCCATGACCGGTTCGCGCCGGTCGACGATCAACATGGATTGACCTGTCCGCTGCAGGGCGTGGGACACCAGCGCGCCACTGATACCGGCGCCGACGACGATCGTGTCGTAATGGTCCGCCTCCGGCGTGTGGCTGCTGCGGACGCCAATGCGCGGTGTATCCGCCCACACAGGCTTTGAATCCCTGAGGTCGCGTTCTTTCGTCAGTTCCGATGTCGGCATGAAATCATCCTGAAAGTGTCACGGCTCGGTATAGCCGGCGACATTGATGGTGAGCGTTGCGCTGCGGGGATCGTTGCGGAAGAAAAGCGTGCCGGTATCGCGAGACTCCGAGGCGACGTAATCGAACGTCACATCGGCGCTCTCCAGCGTTGCGCCGTTTTGCTGCAGGTCGCCGCGCACCTGCACCTGCGCCGCCGTCGTCATGGACGGGTTGCGGATATCGAACCGCACCCGGTATTGCCCGGCCTGCGCCTCCACGCCAGTAACGGCGATTTCGAAGCGGGCATCCTCCGGCCTGTAGCGATAGATGTCATAGCCGATCCAGCCCAGCATGGCGGCGACAAGGAGCGTGCAGATGGCGCCCGTCAGCCATTCTATCCAATGGGGCTCGGGGCTTTCCGTATGTTTGCGGCCCTTGGATATCGTCATCTTGTCCTCACAGGATCAGTCGGGCAGAGGCCGCGCCGATCGAGGCGGGAACGCCGAGAATGACGGCGGCATTCATGATCTGCGACAGCGATGTGTGGTCGAGGCGCTCGAAGGTCCAGAGCGTATAGATGCTGATGGCGATGGCGATGACGTAGCCGGGCAGGGTGAAGCGGATGAAGGATTGCCACCACTTCTGCCCTTCGTGCAGCTGGTGCGAGCCCTTGAAGTGAAGCGCGTAGACAAAGCCATGCATGATGGCGACCGACAGCAGGCAGAGCGCCAGAATGTGATAGGGCGTCACCTTATAGGCGATCAGGATCATTTCTTCCGTCGGCGCAACATTGAGGCTGAGGAAAAGCGCGCCGACCACCATCATGAACAGTTCGTGCAGATAACCCGTCTCGCCGGAATATTCGCCCTCCTCTTCATCCTCCGCGTCGGAATGCTGACCGAGCTGGCTGCGCCCAAGCAGTGCGCCGATGCTGGCTGGAACGGATTGCAGCGCAATCTTGGCGACGATGTTGGAGGCGGTGATCTGGTCGTTCAGAATGCCGAACAGCAGCAGCACGGCGGCGCTGACAGCAATGCCCAGCCCATAGGCCGTTATCGCATCGCGCAGCGCCTGGTTCCAGGAGTGAATATTCTCGAAGCCGATGCGGCGGGCGAGAAGAAGCAGCAGCGGCAGGTTGAGAATGCAGAGCAGTAGAAGCCGCCAGGAATCGACGTAAAGACCGAGAAACCACATTTCCATAGTCATCAGCATGGGCAGGGCAAACAGCAATGCACCCGCCGTGCCGCGCGCGAGGCCGATCAGAAATTGCCCGACCTCGTCATCGTCCGCATCTCTTCGATTGATCGCTGTCACCATGCCGCCCCCTGTCCACAGCGATAACGCAATGGCGTTTTTCCGGTTCCGTGGGTTTATTTCGCGGGATCGATGAGAGCGATGCCGAATTCCGGGCGATAGCTGCGCCGCAATTCCGCAGGTGTTTCGCGGATGACGACTTCCAGCGTAGGCCGCACCACCCCTTTTAGAAAATGGCCGCCCCTGGTGGAGCCATCGGCAAAGCCCAGAACCACATGCAGGTGCGGATTGGGCGTGTCATTCTCGTCAAGGGTGATATCGCCAAGCAGGCTCAGGACCTCGCTCTGATCGGTGACCGGTATTTCCTTATAGTCCTGTGTCGAAAGATCGAAAAAGGCGAGTGTTGCCGTGGCGAAGGCGCCGATCGCGCTCACCGAGGCGGCGTTGATATTCTCGGCCCTCGCAAAGCGCCTGATGGCCTCGAAGGCTTCTTCCTCTGGATCGATGACGAGGATGAAGGTGCGCTCCGCGCCGCTTGCCAGCAATCTGCTTTTCATGTCTTCCTCCCAAATAGAAGTGCCGCCGGGAAACCGGCGGCACGAATATGATACGTGTCTTAAGCGGCGCGGCGTTCGTGGCGGCCTTCCTCGACCTCTTCCACGATCTTGGCGACGAAGGCATCGAGATCGTCAGGGCTGCGGGAGGTAATGATCCCCTTGTCGGTCACCACCTTTTCATCCTTCCAGTTGGCGCCGGCGTTCTTGAGGTCGGTCTTGATCGACCAATAGGAGGTGGCGTCGCGGCCACGCAGGGCGTCGGCTTCTACAAGCAGCCAGGGTGCGTGGCAGATGGCGGCCACCACTTTGCCGGATTTGATGAAATCACGCACCACCCGCATCGCATCCTCGTCATGGCGCAGAACGTCCGGATTGATCTGGCCGCCGGGTAGAACCAGCGCGTCAAAATCTTCGGTTTTTACGGCCTTGGCGGATAGATCGACGGCGATGCTGTCACCCCAGTCTTTCTTGTCCCAGCTCTTGATCTCGCCCTCCTTGATGGAGGCGACCTTCACGTCTGCACCTTTGGCCTTCAGCTGGTCATAGGGCACGCGCAATTCGGAACGCTCATAGCCGTCCGTTGCGAGAATGAGGATTTTTGCAGCGTTGATTGCAGTCATGTCTGTCTCCTTCTGGGTTCACTTGCCCTTGTCTGAATTCATGGAGGGCAGGAAAAATTCCACGTCCTTGAGCCGCTCCGCGTCGAGATTTTCGATATGCGTTTGCCAGAACCGTTCGGCTTCCGCTGGTTCGTGCTGCCATTGGCGCACGAAGGTCTTGTTGTCGTCGATCATCACCTGACGCGTGCCGCCGAGACGCAAATATTCTTCCGCAAGTTTGCGTGTTTCGGTCTTTTCCATGTCGCGGCTCCTTGTGCGTGGAAAGCGGGAACGGAGGGGTGCCGGATGGGTAAGAAGCTCGGCTGCCATTTCGTTGGCCACCGGGAGAAAACGGAAAAATCCCGATGTTCTTCAGCGCCATCGCGTCCGTTTGACACGGCGGCCCCTCCTGCTGGAACAACGTGAGCTTTCCGGTAAGGTTCCGCAGTTTTTTCGGCGGCCTCGTTGCTGGTGCCGAATGTATCGCGCGCAATTTTTTACCGGAACAAACGGGCATGTCCCGCTGTTTTATCCCCTATGCAGGGGAGGCAGCATGGCAGCCAGACAGAGCGACGACGAATACCGCGGTGACAACGACAACAAGGGTTTCTGGTCGATCGATTTCGGCAACTCACCGGTTATAGGCACGGCCATTCACGACGGTCATCGCATTAGACCGGACATATCCGGGCTCATCGCCCTTTCCCCGGAACAGCGGCTGCGGGAGGAAGACCCTTTCACCGGTGAGATGATCGCGGGACTGACGAACCGTCTCGTCGTTCACCATTCGCGTTTCGAAATCGATCTCAACCGTGCGGCCGATCAGGCGATCTATCTGAAGCCGGAACAATCCTGGGGGCTTGAGGTCTGGAAAGAGGAGCCGGCGCAGAAAGCTATCCGGCAATCGCTCGATTTTCACGCCGACTATTATGCGATGCTGGAGACAGTGCTCTCTGCAATCGAAAGGCGGCACGGCGCCTTCGTCGTGCTGGATGTACACAGCTATAATCATCGCCGGCAGGGCGCCGCTGCGCCGCCGACGGCGCAGGCGGAGGCGCCCGATATCAATATCGGCACCTTTTCCATGGATCGCAGCCGCTGGGGCGATATCGTGAGCGCGGTCGGGCACCACTTCGCGTCAGCGACCATCGGCGGACGCCGCCTCGATGTTCGCGAGAACGTTGCGTTCCAGGGCAAGGGGGAGCAGACCCGTTTCATCCACGAAAGGTTCGCCGAAAATGGCTGCGCCATCGCAATCGAGTTCAAGAAATTCTTCATGGACGAGTGGACGGGAAAGCCGGATGCGCGTGTGGTGGCGGATATTCGCCAAGCGATAACAGCACTCCAGCCGGTGCTCGAAGAGTGCCTGAGGTCGCGGCGATGAACCTCTCTCCCGCCCGCAGCGCACCGTCTCCCATCGCCGATCTGGTCGATGATGTCGTGTCCTGCCTCGAGGCCGGCAAGGCCATCCGCCGCGATGTCGGCAAAGACGGTCGTCTGCATATCGACCGGCCGCTGCCGTTCCTCTGCCTGCATTTGACCGGTGGCACGAAAAATCTCGCCGCCCGCGATATCGCCACCGCCCACGCCTCCTATCTGATCGCGTCGACCATTCAGGAGGCAGCGCCGCTGATCGAGGCCGTTGGCACGGTCATGCGGCAGCGCTTCGGCGCATTCATCGTCCTCGATATCGGTGAGCTGGAGCATGACATTCTGCTGGCCGACGATTCGCCTTTCCTGCCGCATTATGAGGTTTCCGTCTCGGCGACGGCTGAGCCAGAAACGCAGAATGCCCGCCGGGTCTTCATCAAGGCGGTTTGCGATGCCGAAGTGCGTTTTCGCACGCCGCGCATCACCCGGCCGGAACCGGATGCCGATCCGGTTCTGCGGTTCAAAAAAGCGGGCCTTGATTTTCCCTGTATCAGCGTGCGTTTTGCGCCGATCTACCGCCAGCCGGAATCCGGTGCGGATTATCCGGGCCTGCGGGTGACGATGATCGCCGATCTTTTCGATGCCGGTCTGCAGGCTTTTTCATCCTTCGCTTCGGGCAAGGACGCGCTCAAGGTTACCAGCCATCGGGCGCTGGGGCGCAAGGCTTTCGTCGATGCCGTCAGGCGTGCCGACCGGTCCATTGACGATATTGTTTCATCCTTCGATTTTCTGCTTTCCGTCACGCCCATCAACGCTCGCCGGGCCTTCGAGGAGTTTCGTGATGGCGGCTTTCAGTTCGCGCCGCGCCTGCTCTACCGGCCGCTCGGCGTCGATGTCGAGGAGCAGAAACGCAAGCTTTATTCCGTCGTGTTCGATCATCTGGAAGACCCGGTGCTTTATAATCTCTACCGGGAGAAACAGCAGGAGATCGATCTGCAGCTGACGATGCTCGCCAATCTGCACCATCGCACCTTCACCGATTTTTCGCGCGCCCTTTATGGCGCTGTCGAACCGGCTCTCCTTCAGCTGGCGCTGCGGGTGCTTGCGGATTGCCCGCGCCGGGAGGAAAGCAGCGAAATCGCCATGGTCGATTGTTACGCGGTCGCCAAGAAGTCGCGGGAGATGGTCGAGACCTATCTTGCGGAAGCCCCGGAATTCAAGGCGCGCGTTGAAATCCGCGACGACCTGCCGCCGGGCCTGATGGTGACGGGTGAGAAGCTTTTGATTTCCCGCCACACTGTCATGGAACAGCGCCGTGTCGAGGCACTGCTGTCGCATGAGATCGGCGTGCATCTTCTCACCTATTTCAACGGCTCGTTTCAGGGGCTGCGTCTCTTCCGCACCGGCCTTTCCGGTTATGAGGGCGTGCAGGAAGGGCTGGCGGTGCTGGCGGAACATCTGGCCGGCGGCATGACGCGTGAGCGCCTGCGGCTGATCGCCGGCCGCGTTATCGGCTGCGCCGCCATGCTGGATGGGGCGAGCTTCGTGGAGACCTTCCGTACCATGACCCGCGATCACGGTTTCGATGAGGCCGGGGCCTTCAACATGGTGCTGCGCATCTATCGCGGCGGCGGTCTTTCCAAGGATGCGATCTATCTGCGCGGGCTGGCGGAGGTGCTGGACCATCTGCGCAGGGGCGGGGCGCTCGATCCGTTCTGGATGGGCAAGATCGCCGCCGCCCATTTTCCGGTGATGCAGGAGCTTGCCCTGCGCGGCCTGTTGCGGCCGCCGGGCGTCAGGCCCGCATTTCTGCTGCCCGCCAAGGCCAATGAACGGCTGGAAAAAATACGGGCGGGATTATCCATTGCCGAACTGGCGACATTATAGGAGGGGCTTCATGCGTATCGCATTTTTCGTCAATTCCATCGAAACAGAGGGACCGAACTACGCGACCGGGCTGCTTGCCATGGCGGCGCTCAATCGCGGCCACGAGGTGGTCTATCTGACGCCCGGCGATTTCACATTACGCTCGGACGACAGCCTGACCATTCACGCCACCGTGCTGCCGAAGGGCAAAATCAAGAAAGGCGAGACGTTCCATTCCACACTTCAGGACAAGGCGCTGGAGCGGCGAACCATGGATGTGGAGGAAATCGATGCGCTGATGCTGCGCAACGACCCCTCGCTCGACCAGACGACACGGCCATGGGCGGTGCATGCCGGTATCCTGTTCGGCCGCCTGGCCGAACAGCGGGGCGTCGTCGTGCTGAACGATCCCGAAGGTCTGGCGCTCGCGCAGAACAAGCTCTATTTTCAGAGTTTTCCCGAAATCGTCCGCCCGACCACGATCATTTCGCGCAATGTCGAGGAAATCCGCGCCTTTGCCGACGCGCACCCCAAGGGCGTCATCGTCAAGCCGCTGCAGGGCTCGGGCGGCAAGAACGTCTTCAAGATCGGCTCCAGCAAAGAGACCAATCTCAACCAGATTTTCGAGGCGGTGAGCCTTGAGGGATATCTGATCGCGCAAGCCTATCTGCCGGCCGCCAAGGATGGCGACATCCGCTTCTTCATGATGAATGGCCGGCCGCTGATGCGTGAAGGCAAATATGCCGCCCTTCGCCGCGTGCCCGCCAAGGGCGACCTGCGCTCCAATATCCATGCCCATGGCACGGCGGAAGCCGTGAAGGTGACGGATGAGATCGTGGCGCTTGCCGAAATGGTGCGGCCGAAGCTGGTGGAGGACGGCATGTTCCTCGTCGGGCTCGATATCGTTGGCGACAAGATACTGGAAGTGAACGTGTTTTCCCCGGGTGGCCTTTCCAATATCCGCGATCTCACGGAGATGGATTTCAGCGACACGATCATCGAGGCCGTGGAAACCAAGATCACCATGCAGAGCGCTTCCGGCGGCACCATCTCCAATCGCCTGCTGGCGACGCTGTGAGGTTATTCCCGTAATTCGGCCGGGTGCATCTCGCGATACCAGGCGACGAGGGCCTTGATGCCCTCTTCGACCTGGGTTTGCGGCACGTAACCGGTCAATGCCCTCAGAAGATCGGGAGAGGCGAAGGTGCGGGGAACATCGCCCTGCTGCATCGGCAGCATATTGCGGATCGCGGGTTTCCCGACCGCCTTTTCGACCGTTTCGACGAAATGCATCAGCTCCACCGGCTGGCCGCCGCCGATATTGACCACGCGGAAGGGTGCGTGGTGCGACAGCGTGTCGGTGACGCCTTCCTGCGTAACACGGTTTTCCTCGGACGGGATGACCGCGCTCAACCGGACGATGCCCTCCACCAGATCGTCGATATAGGTGAAATCGCGGCTCATATTGCCTTGCCCGTAAATATCGATCGGCCGGCCGTTGGAAACGGCGTCGACGAATTTGATCGGCGCCATGTCCGGCCGCCCCCACGGGCCGTAGACCGTGAAGAAACGGAAGGCGGTGGTGGGCAGCTTGTGCAGATGGGCATAGCTGTGCGCCATCAGCTCCATCGATTTTTTGGTGGCGGCGTAAAGCGTCATAGGCTCGTCGGCCTTGTCGCTCTCAGCGAAGGGGATTTTCTCGTTGGCGCCGTAGATGGAGGAGGTCGATGCCAGCATCAGGTGCTTGACCTCAAGGCTTCTGGCGAGCTCCAGCATGTTGAACGAGCCGATGAGGTTGGAATCGATATAGGCGCGCGGATTTTCAATGCTGTAACGAACGCCTGCCTGTGCCGCGAGGTGGATGATGATCTCAGGCTCGGCGGCCTCTGCCGCGCGCTTCAGCGCATCCGTATCTTCCAGCATGCCGATTTCGGCACGGAAGCCGTTGGAGCGGGAAAGAATGGCGTGGCGTTTTTCCTTGAGGTTGACATCGTAATATTTCGTCATGCCGTCGAAACCGGTCACGAAATGGCCGGCGTCCAACAGTCGCTTGGCAACATAAAAGCCGATGAAGCCAGCCGTGCCGGTAATCAGATAACGCATGATGATTATATCCCGAATTCGTTGGTGCGTTTGCGGTCTGACCGAAGCGCAGAAAACCTTTTTGATGAAATGGCGAAAACGAAACCTCTATGCGCCCTTGTCGGAACCGCCTTCATGCGGGCGACCGACGGCGGCATAGATGAAACCATGCGCGGCGACCTCATCCGTGCGGTAGATATTGCGCAGATCCACCAGCACCGGATGTTTCATGATCGCCTTCAGGCGCGGAAGGTCGAGCGCGCGGAACTGGTTCCATTCCGTCACGATCACCACGGCGTCGGCATCTTCCGCCGCCTCGTAGGGGCCGGCTGCATAGTCGATGTCTTCCATCAGGTGGCGGGCATTCGCCATGCCTTCCGGATCGTAACCGACCACTTTCGCACCGCCGTCCTGCAGGGTCTGGATGATGGCGATTGCCGGGCTATCGCGCATGTCGTCGGTATTCGGCTTGAAGGTAAGGCCAAGCACGGCGATCTTCTTGCCGCGCACATCGCCGCCCACCGCATTGATGACCTTGCGGCCCATGGCGCGCTTGCGATTGTCGTTGATGGCGATGGTGGTCTCGATCAACCGCACCGGCGCATCATAATCCTGCGCGGTCTTGGCAAGCGCCAGCGTGTCCTTCGGGAAACAGGAGCCGCCATAACCGGGGCCGGCGTGCAGGAATTTCGGGCCGATACGGCCATCGAGACCGATGCCGCGCGAGACATCCTGCACATTGGCGCCGACCTTTTCGCAGAGATCAGCCATCTCGTTGATGAAGGTGATCTTCATCGCCAGAAAGGCGTTGGCGGCATATTTGATGAGTTCGGAAGCGCGCCTTGTGGTGAAGAGCAGCGGCGACTGGTTGAGGTAAAGCGGGCGGTAAACTTCGGTCATGACGGGGCGGGCGCGCTCGTCCGAAAGGCCAACGACGATGCGGTCCGGCCGCTTGAAATCCTCGATGGCCGCACCTTCGCGCAGGAATTCCGGATTGGAAACCACGGCAAAATCTGCCGAGGGGTTTTCCTCGTGGATGATACGCTCTACCTCGTCGCCGGTACCGACGGGAACGGTGGATTTGGTGACGATGACCGTGAAACCGTCAAGCGCATGGGCGATCTCTTTCGCCGCCGCATAGACATAACCAAGATCGGCATGGCCATCGCCGCGCCGCGAGGGCGTGCCGACCGCGATGAAGACGACATCGGCATTGGCGACGGCTGCGGAAAGATCGGTGGTGAAGCTCAACCGCCCGGCCTTTGCATTGTTGGCGACAATGGTCTCCAGACCCGGTTCGAAGATCGGAATATGGCCGTTTTTCAGGGCCTCGATCTTCTCCGGCATCTTGTCGACGCAGACCACGTCATGGCCGAAATCTGCAAAACACGCGCCGGACACGAGGCCGACATAACCCGAACCGATCATCACAATCCGCATTCTTTTTCCTTTCGGTTAGCGAGGCCATGGTAAAGCAGCAATATCAGCCGGGGAAATCGGCGGATGAAAATCGCATGATAATATTTAGCCGCCTTCATGCCCGCCGCCAAGCGCCACGATGAACACCGGCTAACCTCTTTCCATGACGGGGATGTGATGGCCATGGCGGGACAAATTTGCCGCACCTTGCAGCCATTTGCACCGGTCGTGTTCAATCGGGTCATTTTGCGGTTTTTCCGGCTTGCACTCATAGGTAGCCGGGTCTAGCCATAGGGCTGAGGATCAAATCTGCCAGACTGTCTGTCCCTTGAAAGGGGCGTCCGGGTCGCGTTCCACGCGGCCGGGGGATGCTTTGCATTGCGGTCGGTGTTTGGGGACGTTCAAATGCAAAAGGGTTTTCTGCTCGGTCTGTTCGCTTATGCGACCTTTTCCATGGGCGATGCCACCATCAAGTCGCTTGGATCGCAGATCAGCGTTTTCGAAATCGGCTTCTTCAGCATTCTGTTTTCCGGCATTTTTATTTTCTTCAGCAAGCCGCGCGAGGAAAGGTGGCGTGAGTTCTGGCGCATGAGCCGGCCCTTCGCGGTGCACGGGCGCGCGATCTCCGGCCTTTTCGCGGGTATTTTCGGCATCTATGCCTTCACCACCATTCCGCTGGCGGAAGCCTATGCGCTGATCTTCCTGTCGCCGCTCTTCGTCACCGTGCTTTCCGCCGTCGTGCTGAAGGAGAATATCGGCCCATGGCGCTGGGCGGCGGTTCTGGCCGGCATCGTCGGTGTCATCCTCGTCGTGCGGCCGGGCTTCAAGACGCTGGAACTCGGGCATTTTGCCGCCATCGGCGTTGCGTTCCTCGCGGCGATGACCATCGTTTTGCTGCGCTCGCTTGCGGGCAAGGAAAAGCGCACTTCGATCATGGGCGTGCTGCTGATTTACGGCCTGACCTTCAACGGCATTGCCTCCATCCCCGAATTCGTCATGCCCAACCTGCACCAGCTATTGGCCTTCGCCTTCATCGGCCTTTGCACGGCAACGGGGCAGATCACCCTTCTGGTTGCAACCCGCATCGCGCCAGCGAGCCAGATCGCGCCATCGCATTATTCGCAAATCCTCTGGGCGGTGGCGATCGGCATGGCCTTCTTCCACGAATATCCGGATGCGGTCGCCGTGCTGGGTCTGGCCGTCATCGCCGCATCGGGACTGCTGACGATGATCCGCGAAAAGGTGAGGCTTGGCACCGTGCGCTGGAACCCGTTTTTCCGCAATCGGCTTTGAACTCACCCTTGATCGGAGACAGTGCGTCAACTGAAGCGCGGCTTGTGAAGCGGCGGCAACCCGGCCCATAAGGCTTTCATCTTTAGATGAACGGAGAGCCGCAAATGCTCGTGGATGGAAAATGGACCGCCGAATGGCATCCGGTGCAGGCAACCGACAAGAAGGGCGGCTTCGTTCGCCAGACTTCCGGTTTCCGCAACTGGGTAACGCCTGACGGTTCGGCGGGGCCGACGGGTGAGGGCGGTTTTGCGGCCGAAAGCGGCCGTTATCATCTTTACGTCGCGCTGATCTGCCCATGGGCATCGCGCACGCTGATCGGCCGAAAGCTGAAGAAGCTGGAAGAGGTGATTTCCGTTTCCGTGGTTGAGCCGGCGCTTTCCGACGAGGGCTGGAAATTCGGCGACTATCCGGGTTCGGATCACGATAGGCTCAACGGCTTTACCTATATGCACGAGGTCTATACCAGCGCGGATCCGCATTATACCGGCCGCGCCACCGTGCCCGTGCTTTGGGATAAAAAGACGAAAACCATCGTCAACAACGAATCCGCCGATATTCTGCGCATGCTGAATTCCGGTTTCGGCGATCTGGCCGATAATAGCGTGGACCTCTATCCGGAAGCGCTGCGCGATGAGATTGATGCTCTCAATGACCACATCTATCCGCGCCTCAACAACGGCGTTTACAGAACCGGTTTCGCCACCACGCAGGTCGCCTATGAAGAGGCCTTTGCCGATGTGTTCGCGACGCTTCAGGAGCTCGAAAACCGCCTCATCTCAGGCGGACCTTTCCTGTTCGGCGATCACCTGACCGAAACGGATGTCCGGCTCTTCGTGACGCTGGTTCGTTTCGATGCCGCCTATTATGGCCTGTTCAAATGCAATCTTCGCCGCATCGCCGATTATCCTGCGCTGCAGGCCTATATGATGCGAGTGCTGACCATTCCGGGCGTGCGCGACACGGTCAATATCGACCATATCAAGCGCGGTTATTATTCCATCAAGGCGCTCAACCCGACCCGCATCGTGCCCGTCGGCCCCGATCTTCCGGGGCTGTATGACGTTCTCTCCGCCCGTCGAACTGAGCGCATGACGGATTACACCGGCTTGCCGACCTGATCTAGCAGCCAGGCCTGAAAGGCGCGGGCCAGCGCATTGTCCTGCCGTCCTTCCGGCAGGGCGACGTAATAGCTCTTGTCGGTCTGCAAGGGGATGTCGAAGACGATTTCGAGGCGGCCGGAGGCGATCTCCGCCTCGATGAGATATTTCGGCAGAAGGGCAAAACCGATGCCGCTTGCGGCGGCCTCGATGATCATCGAGAACTGGTCGAAACGGCTGCCCTGATAAGCGTTTTCCGCCATCACACCGTTCATCTCCAGCCACTCCGTCCACAGTTTCGGCCGCGTCGTCACATGCAGCAGCGGCTGCCCGGTCAGATCCTGCGGTTGGCTCACGCCGGCGCGGCGTAGCAGGGCGGGGCTTGCGACCGGCACGATCACCTCGTTGCACAAAAATGTGCAGGTGCCATGCGCCCAGACCGGTTGGCCGTAGTGAATGGCGAGATCGAACCCTTCCTCATCGAAATCGAAGGGATGCGAGCGCGAGCCGATGGTGATCGTTATTTCCGGATTGTCGTCGATGAAGCGGTGGAGGCGCGGCATCAGCCAGCGGCTGCCGAATGTCGGCAGCGTCGCGACGGAAAGCGATGCGTGCGATGTTCCGGCCGAGACCGCGCGCACCATCAGCTGTTCGGATTGCTGCAACAGGCGCCGCACATCGGGCAGGAATTTACGCCCCGCCTCCGAAAGCACCACCCGCCTGCGGATGCGCTCGAAAAGCTGCATTCCCGTCTGCGCTTCCAGTTCGCCGATCTGTCGGCTCACCGCGCTCTGCGTGAGGTTGAGTTCTTCCGCCGCACGCGTAAAATTGCCATGCCGTGCCGCGCATTCGAACGCCTGCAGGGTAACGATGTCAGGGACCAGTCTTCTGCGCGGATCCATTCCATTCTCGCATCAACTTACCCGCTTTCCTCATTGGAAAAGGGTCATTATGGCCATATATGATTACGGGAAAGAATGGAACGGTGTAAAACGCCAGTTTCACAGAACGAATGGCAATTTCGGGGAAAGAAGAGTGACGGGAGTTGAAAGCGCCGTATCGAAACGGCCTTTCCTCCCATTTTAAGCCAAAAGGACGATGGACATGGATGCGACCACGAAGCTCGACGTGAAACAGGAAGCCGCGGCCCTGCTCGACAGGATGGGCGTTGCCCGCGATCTCTATACCGGCGGCGATATGGCCTCCTTCAGCCCGGTGACGGGTGAACAGGTCGCAAGCCTCAAGACCGTTTCGGTCGAGGGTGTCGCAGCCGTGATCGACCGGGCCGATGCCGCCTTCAAGGCATGGCGCAATGTGCCGGCGCCCCGTCGCGGTGAACTGATCCGGCTGCTCGGCGAAGAATTGCGCGCCTTCAAGGCGGATCTCGGCCGTCTCGTCTCGCTCGAAGCGGGTAAGGTTCCCTCCGAGGGCCTCGGCGAAGTGCAGGAAATGATCGATATCTGCGATTTCGCGGTCGGCCTTTCCCGCCAGCTTTATGGTCTTACCATCGCCACCGAACGCCCCGGCCACCGCATGATGGAAACCTGGCATCCGCTCGGCGTCGTCGGCGTCATCTCCGCCTTCAACTTCCCGGTCGCCGTCTGGTCGTGGAATGCGGCGCTTGCCATCGTCTGCGGCAATTCGGTTGTCTGGAAGCCTTCGGAAAAGACGCCGCTCACGGCGCTTGCCGTGCAGGGCATCTTTGAGCGCGCGGCCGCCCGTTTCGGCGATGCGCCGGAAGGTCTTTCGCAGCTTCTGATCGGCGACCGCGCGGTGGGTGAAGCTCTGGTGGATAATCCCAAGGTGCCGCTCGTTTCGGCAACCGGCTCCACCCGCATGGGCCGCGATGTCGGTCCGCGCCTTGCGAAACGCTTCGCCCGCGCCATTCTGGAACTCGGCGGCAACAATGCCGGCATCGTCTGCCCTTCCGCCGATCTCGACATGGCGCTGCGCGCCATCGCCTTCGGCGCCATGGGCACTGCCGGCCAGCGCTGCACCACGCTTCGCCGTCTCTTCGTGCATGACAGCGTTTATGACCAGCTCGTGCCGCGTCTGAAAAAGGTCTATGCCTCCGTTTCCGTCGGCAACCCGCTGGAAACATCGGCCCTCGTCGGCCCGCTGGTGGACAAGGCGGCTTTCGACGGCATGCAGAAGGCCCTCGAAGCGGCGAAAGCCCATGATGGCGTGGTGAATGGCGGCGGGCGTGTGGATACGGGTGCGCCGGATGCCTATTACGTCAAGCCGGCGCTTGTCGAAATGCCGAAGCAGGCGGGACCGGTGCTGGAAGAAACCTTCGCGCCGATCCTCTATGTCATGAAATATAGCGATCTCGATCAGGCGATAGAAGACCATAACGCTGTCGCTGCTGGTCTTTCCTCATCGATCTTTACCCGCGACATGCAGGAATCGGAGCGGTTCCTGTCGTCGGAAGGCTCCGACTGTGGCATTGCCAACGTCAATATCGGCACCTCGGGTGCGGAAATCGGCGGCGCCTTCGGCGGTGAAAAGGAAACCGGCGGCGGCCGTGAATCCGGTTCGGATGCGTGGAAGGCCTATATGCGCCGCGCCACCAACACCATCAACTACTCCAAGGCGCTGCCGCTGGCGCAGGGCGTTTCCTTCGATATCGAATAATCGCGTCCTCCATAGAGAAATTAATACATCATGCCGGCGCGGTTCCATCCGCGCCGGCATTTCTATTCGATGGGTCGGACAAGGGCGTCCGCGACGATTTGCGGAAAAGAGGCATCTGCGCGGAATTTTATTCCCGCAATATTGCTCATATTGAATTATCGTCTCTCTATCGTTTTAATGGAAAACCCTAGCATTGCTCCATATCGTGAACCGGCCAGAGGGGCTGGTGACAAGGAGATAAAATGCCAGCCATCACCCGCCGCGCGCTTTCCGCCAGCCTTTTTGTTGCCGCCGCATTCTCCGTTCTGCCGCTGCAGACGCAGGCGGCGGAAGAGCTGAAGATCGGTTACCAGAAAACCGGCCTGCCGGTGATCGCCCGCCAGCAGGGTGTCATCGAAAAGGCGCTTGAGGCCAAGGGCGTGAAGGTTTCCTGGGTCGAATTCACGGCGGGCCCGCCGCTGGTGGAGGCCCTGAATGTCGGCTCCATCAATGTCGGCTGGACGGGGGATGCGCCGCCGATCTTCGGGCAGGCGGCCGGTTCCGCCATCGTTTATGTCGCGGCCCTTCCTTCGAACGGCAAGGGTGAGGCGATCTTCACCAAGCCTGAAAGCGGCATCAAATCGGTTACCGATCTCAAGGGCAAGAAGGTCGGTGTCGGCAAGGGCACCAGCGCGCATAATCTGCTGGTGGCGGCGCTGGAGAAGAACGGCCTGAAATTCAGCGACATCGAGGTGGTCTATCTCAGCCCCGCCGATGCTTCCGCCGCCTTTGCCAGCGACAAGATCGACGCCTGGGCCGTCTGGGATCCGTTCTATGCGATTGCGGAAACCCGCTACAAGCCGGTAACTCTGGCCCGCACCAGCGATGTGCTTGCTGTCAGCACTTATTTCCTCGCCAATCGCGATTACGCCAAATCCAATGCGGATACGATCAACATCACCATCGGTGCTCTGGGCGAGGCGGCGAAATGGTCCGCCGCCAACCGCGACAAGGTCGCCGCAGCTTTGCATGAAGTGACGGGCGTGCCGCTGGAGGCGCAGACGCTTGCCGCGAACCGCTCAGAATTCGGCATTACCAGGATCGACGACAAGATCGTCGCCAGCCAGCAGGAAACCGCCGACCGCTTTTATCGTCTCGGCCTCATCCCGAAACAGATCAGCATCAAGGATGCCGTCTGGTCTGGCGCGACGAACTGAGCAAGAGCCGGAGGGTATGCCATGAGCACCGGAAAGCGTATCGAGATTGGCGGCATCACAGGCTGGCTGCTCCCCGCACTCATTCTTGCAGGCTGGGAGGCGGCGGCGCGTGCCGGTCTGATTTCCGCGAATGTGTTGCCGGCACCCTCCGCTGTCGCGGAAGCCTTCTGGCGGTTGCTGCTCTCGGGTGAGCTTGTTGCCAATATCGGCGTCAGTTCCGCCCGCGCACTCGCCGGTTTCGCCATTGGCGGCTCCATCGGTTTCATCTTCGGGCTGGCCAACGGCCTCTCCAAATTCTCCCGCAGCTTCACCGATACGACGCTGCAGATGATCCGCAACATTCCGCATCTGGCGCTCATTCCTCTCGTCATCCTGTGGTTCGGCATCGATGAGGAGGCGAAGCTGTTCCTCGTCGCGCTCGGGGTGTTTTTCCCGATCTACATCAACACGCTGCTCGGCATTCAGGGTGTCGATCCGCAACTGGTGGAAATGGGCCGCACCTATGGCATGTCGCCCTTCACGCTGTTCCGGCGGGTCATTCTGCCCGGCGCGCTGCCGGCCATTTTCACCGGCCTGCGTTATGCGCTCGGCATCATGTGGCTGACGCTCATCGTCGCCGAAACCATCTCTTCCTCGTCCGGCCTCGGCTATATGGCCATGCAGGCGCGCGAGTTCCTGCTGATCGACGTCGTGGTTCTGTCGATCCTCATCTATGCGCTTCTCGGCAAGCTGGCCGACAGTTTCGCCCGCTTCCTCGAAAGCGTCTTCCTGCAATGGCATCCAGCCTTCAAGAAAGTCTGAGGTAACCCATGTCGACCGGCAATGTGACGACGCTGAGACGCCCGGATGCCCCGCCATCCCTCCCGTCGCAGGCGAAAATCGAACAACGCGAGAAGACGAGCGACGGCAAGGTCGCCTTCAGCTTCCGCAATGTGGCGAAGAGTTTTGGCGACAAGCCGGTTCTGCGCGGCATCGCTCTCGATGTGCGGGAAGGCGAGTTTCTGGCCATCATCGGCAAGAGCGGCTGCGGCAAGAGCACGCTCCTGCGCATTCTGGCCGGCCTCGACACGCCGACCACCGGAACCGTCTCGAAGGACGCATCGAGCCGCACCCGCATGATGTTTCAGGAGCCGCGTCTTCTGCCGTGGGAACGTATCGCGAGCAACGTCTCCGTGGGGCTGACCGGCATCGCCAAGGGCGAGGCGGCGCAGGAACAGGCGCTTACAATTCTCGAAGAGGTCGGTCTGAAAGACCGGGCTGGCGAATGGCCCTATGTGCTTTCCGGCGGCCAGAAGCAGCGCGTGGCCCTGGCGCGCGCCTTGGTGGCCCATCCGCAGATTCTGGCGCTGGATGAGCCGCTCGGCGCGCTCGATGCGCTCACCCGCATTGAAATGCAGCTGCTTCTGGAACGAATCTGGCGCAAGCAGAAATTCACCGCCGTGCTCGTCACGCATGATGTGTCGGAGGCCGTGGCGCTTGCGGATCGCATCGTCGTCATCGATGAAGGGCGCATCGCGCTCGATCTCGATGTGAAACTGCCGCGTCCGCGCCGTCATGGCACGGCGGAATTCGCAAGGCTGGAAGAGCAGGTTCTGAACCAGCTCTTCGGCCGCGGCGAGACCAACGGATAAGGCATGAACCGGCAGGGCAGAGACCCCGCCGGAACCTGTTTTAACCAATGCTCATCAGGCTGGCATTGCCGCCGGCGGCCGTGGTGTTGACGCTGACGGAAACCTCTTCGACCAGCCAGTCGAGATTATAGGGCTGGCTTTCCCCGGAAAGCGCTTCCGTTGACGCTGCCTGAACGAGAACCAGCGGGCCGGGCAGGGCGGCGATCTTTTTATTGACCGCCACGATACGCTCCGCATCGCCCTCGACCAGCGCGCCGGCGAAAGGACCGGACTTCGCCCAGTCATCGGCCCAGACGATGCGCGAGGTCACGGTTGCCGGCAGTCCGTAAATGGATTTCTCCAGTCCCGAAGCGTTGTCGATGACAACCGCGTTTCCGGTCGCGAGCGCTGCCGCAAGCTGGCGGTAAAGCCCCTGTTCGGTTGCCGGAACCAGCAGAACCTTTCCACGTGGATGCAGCGCATAAACATTGCGCTCGCCGACAGGACCCGCCAGCTCGGTTTCGAAACCGAGGCCGGAAAGAACTGCCGTCTGTCGTGCGGCTTCGGCCGCAACGGTTTCGCCGTTTTCATCCAGCCAGCGGGCAAGATCGACTGCGGCCTGATCCTGCTGGCTCGCAACCCGGTCTATCTTTGGGGCAACCTGTGTCATGCGGCCGAGATAAAGCGGACCGCCCGCCTTGGGACCGGTGCCGGAAAGGCCGCGTCCGCCAAAGGGCTGCACGCCGACCACCGCGCCGATGATGTTGCGGTTCACATAAAGATTGCCAGCCGCGACGCGCGACAGCACATGCTGGATCGTATCGTCAAGGCGGGTATGCAGGCCGAAGGTCAGGCCATAGCCGGTAGCGTTGATCTCATCGATCAGCCGGTCGAGATTGTCGCGCTTGAAGCGGATGACGTGCAGCACTGGACCGAAGACTTCGCGCTTCAGATCGGCGAGCGATTTCATCTCGATGATCGTCGGCGGCACGAAGGTGCCCTTGCCGGTTTCGCCGGCAAGCGTGATCTGCTCGATGCGATGGCCGAGCCCGCGCATTCCCTCGATATGCTTTTCGATGATGCCCTTCGCCTCGGCGGTAATGACGGGACCGACATCGACGGAAAGCTTGTCGGTGCGGCCGATCCGCAATTCGTGCAGCGCGCCCTTCAGCATGGTCAGCGTGCGATCCGCCACATCTTCCTGCAGGCAGAGGATGCGCAGCGCCGAGCAGCGCTGGCCGGCGCTGTCGAAAGCGGATGCGATGACATCGGCGACCACCTGCTCGGCAAGCGCGGAGGAGTCCACGATCATGGCGTTCTGACCGCCGGTTTCGGCAATCAGCGGAACCGGCTGGCCATTGGCCAGAACCCGGCCGGCAAGCTGACCCTGAATGAGCCGCGCCACTTCCGTCGAGCCTGTGAACATTACACCGGCTGTAAGGGGTGAACCAATAAGTGCGGCACCCGTCTTGCCGTCGCCCGGCAGAAGCTGCACGGCATCCTGCGGAACGCCGGCCTCATGCAACAGGCGCACGCCTTGGGCCGCGATCAGCGGCGTTTCTTCGGCGGGTTTTGCCAGAACCGGATTGCCGGCAACCAGCGCCGCCGTGACCTGACCGATGAAGATGGCGAGCGGGAAGTTCCACGGGCTGATGCAGACAACAGGGCCGAGCGGCGTTTCGCCGGTCTTGAAGTTTCTGCGGGCTTCCGCCGCGTAATAACGCAGGAAGTCGATGGCCTCGCGCACCTCAGCAATGGCGTTCGGCATGGATTTTCCCGCTTCGCGCATGATGAGGCCGAGCAGGGCAGGCATTTCGGCCTGCATGGCGTCGGCGGCGCGCTCCAGGCAGGCAGCGCGTTCTTCCACCGGGGTGGAGGGCCAGCTAGAGGCCGCCGCCCGCTGCATGGCGGCTTCGACATCGGATTCGGTGGGCTCCGTCACATGGCCGACGATATCATTGTGGTCGCCGGGATTGAGAACCGGGCGCGTGTTTCCGCCCGCCTGCGGTGCCGACGCTCTCCATTCGGTCGTAGCACCCGCCTTCAGGGTTTTGTCCAGCGCGGCGAGCGTCGTTTCACTGGAAAGATCGAGGCCGGCGGAATTTTTGCGTTCCGGGCCGAACAGGCCGGCAGGGGCGGCGATGCGGTCGTGACGCGCGCCGGGAACGGCATAGGCCTTGACGACGGCAACCGGGTCTTCCAGCAGGGAATCCACCGGCACGGCTGGGTCGGCAATGCGGTTGACGAAGGAAGAGTTCGCACCGTTTTCCAAAAGGCGGCGGACGAGATAGGCCAGCAGCGTCTCATGGGTGCCGACGGGGGCATAGAAACGGCAGGGCCGGTCGAGCTTCTTCTTGCCGACGACTTCGCTGTAAAGCGGTTCGCCCATGCCATGCAGGCACTGGAACTCATAGTCGCCGAGTTTGAAGCCGGGGCCGGCGAGATGGTAGATCGTCGCCATGGACTGCGCATTGTGGGTCGCAAATTGGGGAAAGACCAGATCGCGCGCGGCGAGCAGCTTGCGGGCGCAGGCAATGTAGGAGACATCCGTGTGGACCTTGCGGGTGAAGACCGGGAAGTCCTCCAGCCCCTCCACCTGCGCGCGCTTGATTTCCGCATCCCAATAGGCGCCCTTGACGAGACGCACCATGATGCGGCGGCCCGAGCGGCGGGCGAGATCGATGATGTAGTCCAGAACGAAGGGGCAGCGGCGGCCATAGGCCTGCACGACGAAACCGAGGCCATTCCAGCCGGCGAGGTCCCTGTCGAGCGCCAGTTCCTCCAGAAGATCGAGCGACAGTTCCAGCCGGTCTGCTTCTTCGGCATCGATGTTTAGGCCGATATCGTATTTCTTGCTGAGCAGCATCAGCGATTTGACGCGCGGAAGAAGCTCCGCCATCACCCGCTCCGCCTGCGCGCGGGCGTAACGCGGATGCAGCGCCGAAAGCTTGATGGAAATGCCCGGACCGCCATAGATGCCGCGCCCGGCCGATGCCTTGCCGATGGCGTGGATGGCGTTTTCGTAGTCCTTGTAATAACGCTCCGCATCCTTGGCGGTGGTCGCGGCTTCGCCCAGCATGTCGTAGGAATATTGGAAGCCCTGTTCTTCCAGCGGCTTCGAACGCTTGATCGCTTCGCCGATCGTTTCGCCGGTCACGAACTGTTCGCCCATCATGCGCATGGCCATATCGACGCCACGGCGGATGACGGGTTCGCCAGCGCGGGCGATCAGCTTGGTCAGCGCCGCCGAAAGGCCGCTATCGTTTACCGTCGAGGTCAGCTTGCCGGTGATGACGAGGCCCCAGGTGGCGGCGTTGACGAAGAGCGAGCGCCCGCCGCCAATATGGGACTTCCAGTCGCCACGGGCGATCTTGTCGCGGATCAGCGCGTCGCGGGTGGCTGTGTCGGGAATGCGCAGCAGCGCTTCGGCAAGGCACATCAGCGCCACGCCCTCGTGGCTGGAGAGCGAATATTCCTGCACCAGCCCCTCGACGCCGGTGCCCTTGGTCTTGGCGCGCAATGCCTCGATCAGTTTGCGGGCCGTGTCGCGAATGGCTTTCGTTTCTTCCGCCGTCACCGTTGCCGCCTCGATCAGCGGCGCCAGGCATTCTTCCTCCGGGCGACGATAGGCGGCGGTGATCGCCTTGCGCAGCAGGCTTTGCTCGCGCACCGGCGGCGCAAAATTCTGGAAGATACCGTTCGCCACTACACCGGCGTTGCTTGCACCATCGGCCATTCTGAAAAATCCTGAAAACGCTGTTGAAGACAGACCTTCGGCGGCAGCGTGTCCTCCGCCCCGCCGCTTGTCATCCTGTGACAGACAATATCATCACCGCAGAAATTGCTATGGCCCTATTTTCAGGATAAAACAGGCAATATGAACTTTTATTTTTGAAATATGGCGTTAAATCACATGGCAAATAGTCAAAAAACAGACGATCTGGATCATTTCGATCTCAAGATTCTGGAGGCGCTGAGCGAAGACGGGCGCATGTCCGTGCTGCAGCTCTCGAAAAGGGTCGGTCTTTCCAAGACGCCCTGCCAGACACGGCTGAAACGGCTGGTGGATGAGGGCTATATTCTCGGCTTCCGCGCCATGCTCAATCCGCAGAAGCTCGGTGTCGATCACATCGCTTTCGCCGAGGTAAAGCTCTCCGATACGCGCGAAAAGGCGCTGGAGGAATTCAACGCGGCGGTGCGCAAGATCAAGGAAGTGGAGGAGTGCCACATGATCGCCGGCGCCTTCGATTATCTTCTGAAGGTGCGCACCAGCGATATCCGCAAGTATCGAAGGGTACTCGGCGAGAAAATCTCAAGCCTGCCATCCGTCGCCAACACCTCGACCTTCGTGGTTATGCAATCGGTCAAGGAAACCGGCATCTGAAGGGGTGACACGAAGACAGTGGCAGGCGCGCGCTCGCCGTATCATCCGCACACCGTCACCCCGGACTAGATCCGGGGTCCAGTGCGATCAAGTCATTGATCGCGAGAGAGTCCTTTCACGGCGCAGACGCGCCGTGGCTGGATGCCGGATCTAGTCCGGCATGACGGAGGAGAGGTTTGCGGCGTTTGTCATCGTCTTAACGGGCAGACGTAGGCCTGCCCGTTCACCGCTGTTCGAATTCAGCGCTCTCAGCGCGCCGTGGCGGCGGCGGTCACCGCGGTCATCTGCGCGTCCGGGCCGAATTCGTTTTCGTTTTCGATGCCGAGCAGCTCCTGCAGCCGCAGCCTTGCGCGGCTGACACGGCTTTTGATGGTGCCGACGGGGCAACCGCAGATTTCGGCGGCTTCCTCGTAGGCAAAGCCCGAAGCCCCGATCAGCAGGATCGCTTCACGCTGGTCGTCCGGCAGCTTTGCGAGTGCTGCGCGGAAGTCCTGAAGGTCGACTGAACCATGCTGTTCGGGCGGTACCGACAGGCGCGAGGTATAGACCCCGTCCGTATCCTGCACCTCACGGCCGGATTTGCGGATCTGGCTGTAGAACTCGTTGCGCAGGATCGTTACCAGCCATGCCCGCATATTGGTGCCCGGCTGGTAGCTGTCCTGTTTCGCCCATGCCTTCATGATCGTGTCCTGCACGAGGTCGTCGGCACGGTCCCGCGAGCGGATCAGCGAAATAGCGAAGGCGCGCAGGTTCGGCAGCGCCGCCAGCATTTCCCGTTTGAAGTTGTATTCTGTCAGCTCCGGCTCTTTCGCCATCATTCCTCCGAAGCCTTCATTTTGGCTCTGCTTTCGGCTTCATCGAGTTTTTCGAGAAGGTCGAGGAATTTGTCAGGGATGCCTTCATCCTGAACGGCATCATAAAGCTCCCTGAGCTTACGGGAAATCACCGCCCGCCCGGAGTGTGGAACCTGGGGGGCGGCCGAATTGTCCGGCTGATCTTGGTCCGATTGAAATATGCTCATAACGTCCGGTATTCCTTTTGCGTCGTGGCAAAGAATGCGCCGTGAAAAAAATAGTTCCGGCGGAACGGAACTTTTTTTGCAACGCGCACGTTGCTATCGTGGGTTTGCGTTGCAGACCGCATGAAAGGGGAGAATTCCATGTCAGTTTCTACACGCATCGCACCGCACCTGCCATATCTGCGCAGGTTCGCGCGTGCCGTTTGCGGCTCACAATCGACGGGCGATGCCTATGTTGCGGCAACACTCGAAGCTCTGATCGCCGATATCAGCATTTTTCCGCAGACAAGCAGCGATCGCGTTTCGCTCTATCAATTGTTCGTATCGATCTTTAGTTCCGTCACGATCAATATTAAGACCGACGAAAACCTGTCGGGATGGGAAAAACGCGCCTCGGCCAACCTCTCCGCCGTGCCGGCGCTGGCCCGCCAGGCGTTCCTTTTGACCACGGTCGAAGAATTCACACCTTCGGAAACCGCAGAGGTTCTGAAAGTCTCCGAAGATCAGGTTGGCAAGCTGATCGATGAGGCAGCCTCTGAAATCGCCCGCCAGGTGGCAACCGATATCATGATCATCGAGGACGAACCTCTGATCGCCATGGATATCGAGCAGATGGTCACCGATCTCGGCCACCGCGTCACGGGCATCGCCCGCACCCACACGGAAGCGCTCGATCTCTTCCATCGCACCCAGCCGAAGATGATCCTTGCCGATATTCAGCTCGCCGATGGCAGTTCCGGTCTCGATGCAATGAAGGACATCCTGCAGATGACCACGCTGCCGGTAATCTTCATCACCGCCTTCCCCGAGCGTCTTCTGACGGGCGAGCGGCCGGAGCCGACCTTCCTTGTGACGAAGCCGTTTAATCCGGACATGGTGAAAGCGCTTATCAGCCAGGCCCTGTTTTTCAACGAAAGCTCACGCGTCGCGGCGTGAATTTTGCCGAAACCGCAGACTGACCGGGAACCACTCTGGTGCCCGGGCGTTGGCGGTTACGGTCGTGGGGCTGCCCCGCGGCTTTCTGCAAGGAGACGAATTTGCATCGGCTGGCATGGCATAACGCGGAGAGGGACGAAAGCGAACTTCACGATTCGCTCGTCCTCGCCTTGCTCGATTCGGGTGAGACAGTCATGCTGCAGGACTGGAACCGCGACTATATATTCGTGGCCAATCTGCCGGATGTCTGGAAAATTCCGGCAGAATCCCGTCCCACAGATGAAAATCTGTTCGGTAACGATCTCTCCGCCCGACTGGCCGATCTCAAGAAGGACATGAACACGGCGGGCAGCCGCGGCATGCTGGAAGTCAATGCCGGCAATGATCGCGTCTTCCAGTTTCAGGTTCATTCCACTCTCAACCAGACGAACCAGGTGGTGATGAAAACCACCATTCGCGAGGTGACGGCGGAAAGGCGGCGCGAGCAGCTTCTGCGCTCGCTGCTGCGCGAGGTCAGCCACCGTTCCAAGAACCTCCTGGCGATCATCCAGAGCCTTGCCGGCCAGACGGCCCGGTTCAGCCTGACCAAGGATGATTTTCTGCGCAAGTTCCGCGGCAGACTACACGCTCTCGCCCAGAGTCAGGATCTCATTACGGATTCGGACTGGCGGGGCGCGCGCATATTCGAGTTGTTGCGCCAGCAATTCGATCTTTATGTGCCGGAATATCCGAACCTCATCCATATGGAAGGCGAAAACCTGCTGCTCAATCCGAATGGCGCGCTTTATATCGGGCTCGCCTTCCACGAGCTGGTCGTCAACACCGTCAGCCATAGCGGCAATCTCGCCTATCACCCGCCCATATCCCTGCAATGCCGTCAGGAGGGTGATTTTTATATCGTTGAATGGAATGAGCCGATGATGCCGTCGAAAGAGCCGGCGGAGACCCGGCGCGGCAGCTTCGGCAGCGTGGTGCTGGAAAAGGTGGTTCCCTCCGCATTGGGGGGAAGCGCCGAATACGAGTTGACGCCGGAACGGATCGTCTACCGGCTGAAATTTCCTTCCGGCGACGGCGCGGATGCCTGAAATCGCGATATCGCGCGCAGCGCCGGTTCATCTTCGATTTCATAAAAACCAAAACAAATAGCACGGCTCATGAAAGAGCCGTGCTATTTTTATGACAGGTTTTCAGGGGCGAAACCTGTTTATTTTCAGCCAAGCTTCAGGCGGGGACGGGGGAATTGCTTGGCCTGCAGTAAAAACACGCATGACCGGATTCGGTTCCCAAAAAATGCGTTTTTTTAACATTGTGCAAATACCGGCCATTTTGCCCGGTTTTTGCCGTCTGCACAGCGGATAGGTCCGCAAGTCGCGGCGTCAATGCGCGCCTGTCTGTTCCGATCGTTTGGGCGTGAAGTAACGCATCGGCGCTTCCAGCGACCACTCAAAGCCGGATTCACGATATTCCGTCAGCACCTGCCCACCGAAGGCGCCTTCCGCATGCCTTTTGATGACCGTGGTGCCAAAGCCTTTGCGGCTCGGTTCTCTGGCGGGCGGTCCGCCCGTTTCGGTCCAGACGAGATGGATCATCTGCCGCCCGTCTTTTTCACGCGACTGCCAGCGCAGGGTAATTTTTCCCGCTGGAGCCGACAATGAGCCGTATTTGATGGAATTCGTCGTCAGCTCATGGACCACCAGACCGAAATTCTGTGCCGCTTCCGGGGAAAGCATGAAATCCTCTCCCACCAGCACGATGCGCTGCGCCACGGTTCCGAAAACATCGAGGTGGGTTTCAATCAGCTTGCGGATCGGCAGACCCTGCCATTGAACCTCCGCCAGGGCCCGGATCGACATTCCAAGGCCGCGCAGGCGGTGATCGACCTCCTTCTGGAATTCCGGAATGCTTTTATTTTCGCGTCCCAATTGGCGTATCATCGCCTGAACCAGCGTCAGAATGTTCTTGGAACGGTGAACCAACTCGTGCAGCAGCAATTGCAGGCGCTCTTCCGACTGGCTTCTGTCGAAGGATGCGTTGGAGAGAGCGATGGCGACCTGGTTGGCCTCCTTTATCTTGGTATCGACGGGTGCGACGATCTCGCCCTCGCCGATGCGCTCGGCCATCAGGGTCAGGTCACGGATGGAGCTGCGCAATTGCCGGCCGACCAGATAGGCGCCGCCAATGGCAATCAGCACCAGCATCAGGCTGCCGATCATCATCTGCCGCCAGGTGTCTATCAGCGCCGCCTGGCTTGCGGCGAGCGGACCCCACATCACCGTCTTCCATTGCCAGCCCGGCAATTGAGCATAGGCGTAGAGATTACCCTTGCCGTCGAAAAAATTGCCGCTGAAGGCCTGCATTTCCGAAAGGACATCGGGGGTGACAAAGGGCTTGCCCACTTCCGCCTCTTCGGGCGCGCTTGAGACGACAACGCGGTTATTGCCGTCAATGATGGCGACCGCCCAGTGGCGCGGCAGGTTTTCCGTGGGGATGAGCCTGCTCAGGTCGCTGGTATTCTGCGTCAAGATCAGGGCGTCTCCGGCGGGGTCCAGGTCCGGGCCTAGCGGCATGGTGACGTTGAACACCCATTCCTTGCTGGTCGAGCCGAAAAACATGTCCGAGACGGTGATGCGGCGGGAGTCGATCGCCTTGGCCAGATTGGCTTCCGCCGACACCTTGCCGAGCGGCTGGCCATAGGGCACGCGCGTATTGAGACGCTGCTGACCATCTTTGGTGGCGAGAATGGCATAAAGGCCCTCCCGCTTCAGACTGTCGGCGACGCGCCCCTGAAACGCGGCGAGGTTGCCGCTCTCAAGTTCCGGGAATTGCGACAGGAGATTGAGCGAGGTGGCGATTTCCTGCAGGCGGCGGTCGATGTTGCGGGAGACCACCCGTACATCCTCGATGGTTTCCCGTTGCAGGTCGTCGCGTTTTTCCGCCTCGAGGCGCAGCATCAGATAGCCGCCGAAAAGAATGAGCGGCAGGGTAATGACGGTAGCCATCACCACCAGATAGGTGCCGATGGAGGCGGTCGGGAAAAAATTCGCACTGCGCCGACGCAAAGCCGAGATCATGTCTTTCAGTCTGTCGCCGGGTCGAGGCATACAAAAAACTCCGGCAGTTATGGCATTGTTACGACACGGATAATACCGTGCCGTCCCCCTTTAGCAATGCCTGATTTTTACCTTCGGTTGTTGAGGTCGGTCACAATCGCACAGACTCGGTTGAAAAAATCGGAACTATTTCAACGACCAACCCGTTTGCCAGACGAACCGGCCGAGGAGCGGACACGAAATTCATCACCGCCGGCCAGTTGAGAACGATGAAAGGAAGGTACGAAATGGCAAAGAAACTTACAATCCTCGTCACTGCCGCTCTGATGGGCACGACGGCTTTCGCGCCGCTGGCCATCGCTCAGGGCACGACCCAGCCTGCGCCGGCAAATCCGAGTGCGCAGACGGAGCCTGCAACCCCGCCCGCCACACCGATGACGCCTGCTGCTCCTTCGACCAATGACAGCGCGGCTACAACGACAGGCGGCGCTTATCTCACCGAACAGGGCGAAACGCAGGTCAGCGCCAATGATTATATCGGCAAGGCGGTCTATACCGCGGCCGATGAAAGCATCGGTAACGTCACCAACCTGATCATGGAAGAAGACGGTGGTCTGGTTGCGGCCGTGATCGGCGTCGGCGGCTTCCTGGGTATCGGCGCAAAGGATGTTGCCGTTCCGATGGACAAGGTAACGATGACGCGCAACGCGCAGGACGGCACCATCCGCCTGACCACGACCGAAACGGCGGAAACGCTGAAGGCGGCTCCCGAATTCAAGACGCTGGAACAGAAGGCCAGCGAAAAGAATGCGGCAACGCCGGCGGCTCCTGACAGCACGACGACGTCCGCCACCAAGCCATAATTCCCGTCCCTGGGAGGCAGGAGCGGGACCGGCTTCAATCAGCTGTCCCGCAGGAAGCACCGGCCAACAGGCCGGTGTCTTTTTTATGTTTGTTCGCCGGCTGTTCAGTCCCCGGCATTGCGGGAGGAATGCCATGCCCAGGCGGATTTTATGATGTCCGACAGGGAATAACGCGGCTCCCAGCCGAGAACCTCCTTCGCCTTGTCGTTATTGGCGACCAGCGTCGTGGAATCGCCGTCGCGCCGCCCGGTATATTCGACGGGGAAGGGGCGGCCGGAAACCTCCGAAATCGCCGCCAGCAATTCTTTCACCGTGGTGCCGGTGCCGGTGCCGAGGTTGAGTTCGACGGTCTCTCCGCCGGCCAGCAGATAATCCACGGCCCGCACATGCGCATCGGCGAGATCGAGAATGTGGATATAGTCGCGCACGCAGGTGCCGTCGCGCGTGTCGTAATCCGTGCCGAACACCTTGAAGCCCTGACGCCGGCCGAGTGCGGCCTCGATGGCCAGCGGGATCGCGTGGGTTTCCGGCTTGTGCCATTCGCCGATGCGGCCTTCGAAATCCGCGCCGGCGGCATTGAAGTAGCGCAGCATCACGGAGCGCAGCCCCTTATAGGTGCTGTAGTCCTTCAGCGCCTGCTCCACCACCCATTTGGTGCGGCCATAGGGGTTGATCGGCGCCTGCCGGTGCGTCTCGTCGATCGGCACCTGTTCCGGCAACCCGTAAGTTGCGCAGGTGGACGAAAAAACGAATGCCGTGACGCCGGCATCGATGGCGGCGGAGAGCAGGTTGAGCGAGCCGATGACATTGTTGTCGTAGAAAGCCACGGGCTGCTTGACCGATTCACCGACTTCGATCAGCGCTGCGAAATGCAGAACGGCTACCGGCCGGTGTTTGGCGAAGACCTCATCCAGCCGCGCCCGGTCGCGAATATCGCCCTGTTCGAATGGTCCCCAGCGGACGAATTCCTCATGCCCGTTGGACAGATTGTCGAAAACGACCGGTTCATATCCTCGCTCAGACAGGAGAAGGCAGGTGTGCGAACCGATATAGCCGGCACCGCCGACGACAAGGACTTTCTTCTTCATCAATTGCCTTTCAGAAAATTACGGACGCGCCGAGACTGCCCGAGACTGTATGTCACTTTGTTCAAATAAGGGCGGCGTGGCGGGTAACGCCATCAACCAGTCTATCCTTCGCGGGTAACATAAAAAAAACCGCGCATCCATCGTCTGGACGCGCGGTTTGCCTTGTCGTGTCGCCAAGAAATTACTTGGACTTTTTCGTATTGACCCTTGTGGCCAGGAAACCGGCCGCGACAGCCACGGCGAGCGTCGCATAGGGACGCGCCTGGATCGCCAGCGTAAGCAGCGATTGCAGGGCGAGCGGCGCTGCGGCAAGCGGCGCCGCCGTCAAAGGAGTGACAGCGGGACGTGCTGCATAGACCCTCGGACGTTTGATGATCGCCAGCGCCACCAGCATGATGACGCCGAGCAGGAACGCGGTCCCCGCGACGACGAGCGCCGCGGGGCCTGCGCCCACATGCCGGGCAAGATAGATAGAGCCTGCCACCACGGCGGCGATGAAGGCGATCAGGAAGAATATCCCGGTCAGAACCGACAGGGTTATGGTCGCGCGCAATCGCCTTGTGACGACGCGCCCCTCGCGCTGGGTCTCCCCCAGATAGACCAGCAATGCCTCAAGCATGAGCGCGGCCTTATCGACGCGTCAGGAGGGCGAGCACGAAACCGACGCCGACGGCGATGCCGAGCGACTGGAGCGGGTTCTTCTGGACGTGGTCGGTGAGGTTGTCGTTGAGCGTAGAGATTTCATTGCGAACGCTGTCGGCCATTTCTCCGGATGCGGTGAGGGCGTCATCGGCCACACGGGCGGCCTGCGCCTTCAGCTCATGCGAAGCGCCGACGCCGAGCGCCTTCACGCTTTTGGCAAGACTAGCCAGATCTTCGCGAAGCTGGGCGAGCTGCGCTGCCACATCGGCCGCATCGCCGTTTTCGAGGGATTGCTGGATCTTGTCGCTGACGCTGCTACGCACGCTTGCCATAGGTGAGGTCCTTCCTGAACATCATTGATGGGACGACGACACGTCACCGTCGTCCGTGAAGCTTCGTTTCGGCGGCCGAAACACCCGCCTGTCCGTCAGTCAAACGCGCCGATGCCGGCTTGGTTCCGCAACGGGACGGGTTTTCTTGATGCCACTTCGGCTCGGGGGCGATTTTCGAGGAATTCGGTGCCTGACATTTGTTTTCCTGTCACAAGCATCCTATAAGGCCCATCATCGAGACGTACCTTGACTTCAATCAATATGTGAAACGACATGCTCCAGACGCCCTATTACCTGATCGACAAGACAAAACTTCTTCGCAACATGGAGAAGATTGCCTATGTGCGGGAAAAATCCGGCGCCAAGGCGCTCTTGGCGCTGAAGTGCTTCGCCACATGGTCGGTGTTCGATTTCATGTCGCAATATATGGACGGCACCACCTCGTCCTCGCTTTATGAAGTGCGCCTCGGCCGCGAGAAATTCGGCGGCGAGACCCATGCCTATTCCGTCGCCTATGCCGATTATGAAATCGACGAGGTGATTGCGAATGCGGACAAGATCATCTTCAATTCCATCGGTCAGCTCGAGCGTTTCGCCGACAAGGCCTCCGGCATCACACGCGGTCTGCGCCTCAACCCGCAGGTCAGCTCCTCGAGCTTCGATCTTGCCGATCCTGCGCGCCCCTTCAGCCGGCTGGGCGAATGGGATGTCGCCAAGGTCGACAAGGTCATGGACCGTATCTCCGGCTTCATGATCCACAATAATTGCGAAAACAGCGATTTTTCGCTGTTCGACCGCATGTTGACGCAGATTGAGGAGAAATTCGGATCGCTGCTGTCGCGTGCGGAGTGGGTCAGCCTCGGCGGCGGCATCCACTTTACCGGCGACAATTATCCGCTCGACCAGTTCTGCGACCGTCTGCGCGCCTTCTCGGAAAAATACGGCGTGCAGGTCTATCTGGAGCCGGGCGAAGCCTCGATCACGAAGAGCACGACGCTCGAAGTGACGGTTCTCGACACGCTGTTTAACGGCAAGAACCTCGCCATCGTCGACAGCTCCATCGAAGCGCATATGCTCGATCTGCTGATCTATCGTGAGAGCGCCAAGGTTTCGCCGAACGAGGGCGAGCATCCCTACATGGTCTGCGGCAAATCCTGCCTTGCAGGCGATATTTTCGGCGATTTCCGCTTCGACAGGGAATTGAAGGTCGGCGACCGTATCTCCTTCCAGGACGCGGCCGGCTACACCATGGTCAAGAAGAACTGGTTCAACGGCGTCAAGATGCCGGCGATCGCCATCAAGGAACTGGACGGCACCGTACGCGCCGTTCGTGAATTCGACTTTGCCGATTTCGAGCAAAGCCTGTCTTAAACCCTGTTTTTAACATGAAACGAAGCTCATCCCTGCGGGGAAAAGGAGGCATCACCTGAAATGAAGAAGAACGTTCTGATCATCGGCGCCGGTGGCGTAGCACAGGTCGTGGCGCATAAATGCGCCCAGAACAGCGATGTATTGGGAGACATTCATATTGCGTCACGGACTTTGGGAAAGTGCCGCAAGATTGTCGAGTCCGTACGCGAAAAGAAGAGCCTCAAGACAGATGTAAAACTTGAGGCCCATGCGCTTGACGCGATGGATATCGAGGCGACGAAAGCCTTGATTAAACAGACCGGTGTTGAAATCGTCATCAACGTCGGTTCGGCTTTCGTCAACATGTCCGTTCTTCGTGCCTGCATGGACACGGGTGTTGCCTATATGGATACGGCGATCCACGAGGATCCGACCAAGATCTGCGAGACGCCGCCGTGGTACGGAAACTACGAGTGGAAGCGCGCTGAAGAGTGCAAGGAGAAGGGCATTACCGCCATTCTCGGCGTCGGTTTCGACCCGGGCGTGGTCAACGCCTATGCGCGTCTCGCCAAGGATGACTATTTCGACAAGGTCACCTCGGTCGATATCGTCGATATCAATGCCGGCAGCCATGGCCGGTGGTTCTCGACCAACTTCGATCCGGAAATCAACTTCCGCGAATTCACGGGCGTCGTCTACTCCTGGCAGAATGGTCAGTGGCAGACGAACCAGATGTTTGAAGTCGGCCAGGAATTCGACCTGCCGGTCGTCGGCAAGCAGAAGGCCTACATGACCGGCCATGACGAAGTGCATTCGCTGTCCAGGAACATGGACGGTGCCGATGTGCGCTTCTGGATGGGCTTTGGCGATCACTATATCAACGTCTTCACCGTGCTGAAGAACCTCGGCCTCCTGTCCGAAAAGCCGGTCAAGACCGCCGAAGGCCTGGAAGTCGTGCCGCTCAAGGTGGTCAAGGCCGTGCTGCCCGATCCGTCTTCGCTGGCGCCCGACTACGTCGGCAAGACCTGCATCGGCGATATCGTCAAGGGTATCAAGGACGGCAAGGAGCGCGAAGTCTTCATCTACAACGTGGCCGACCACAAGGAAGCCTATGAAGAAGTCGGCTCGCAGGGCATTTCCTACACCGCCGGCGTTCCGCCGGTCGCCGCCGCCATGCTCATCGCCACCGGCGAATGGGACGTGAAGCAGATGGCCAATGTGGAAGAACTGCCGCCGAAGCCGTTCCTGAACCTTCTGAACAAGATCGGCCTTCCGAACCGCATCAAGGACGAAAACGGCGATCGCGCGCTGGAGTTCTGATTGCCGGTGTTGTGATTGCGTTAAATAGAAAGCCCCGCGAAAGCGGGGCTTTTTTGTTGGTGGCGACGTCTGCCGACCAGAATAGTTTGGCGAATTCGTAGCATCCTTACCGTCACCCCGGATTTAGTCCGGGGTCCAGCGCGATCAAGTCCTTGATCGCGGGAGAGTCTTCTCACGGCGCAGACGCGCCGTGGCTGGATGCCGGCTCAAGGCCGGCATGACGGCCGAAACCTTGCTGCCGGTCTCAACTCCCAGATGAACGTGAGCCGAGATTGCTGAGGCTTGTGACGAGTGGCCCTCAGCCCTTCGTCGGCTTCGGCCCACGCTTTTCGAAGGGCTTGTCCTTCTTGCCCTCGTATTTCGGCTTGTCGCCGAAGGGCTTCTTCTTTTTCCAGGGCTTATCGTCGCCCTTGCGGTCATCGCGGGGGCCGCTTGCATTGTCCGATTTGCTGAATTTCCGCTGCGCCTTGGCCGGGCGCGTGTCTTCGCGGAAACCGCCGGTCATTTCCGGCTTGCCTTCCAGCGCCTTCAGACGGATGCCCTTTTCGAGCGTCATGTCCTTGCCGATGGCGGAGGTGAAACGGTCGACAGCATCGGCCGCCAGTTCCACGAAGGTTTCCGTCTGCTGCATGCGGATCGCGCCGATATCCTGGCGGGTGATCTTGCCGAAACGGCAGAGCATGGGGATCAGCCAGCGCGGTTCGGCGCTCTGCTTGCGGCCGACGGACAGCGAGAACCAGGCGCTGTCGGCGAAGTCGGAGCGTTCGCGGCGCGGCGCATTGTTCTCGACCGTTTCGAAACTGTCGCGGCGCGGCTTGCGATTGTTGTCCAGCGAGACTTCGGCGATGTCTTCGGGCGCGGAACGTCCGGCGTGGTACAGGCGCACGAAAGCGGCGGCGACCTTTTCAGCGCCGTGCTGTTCGAGCAGCCTGGTGACGAAATCGCGCTCGTCCTCGGCCACGGCCTCGGTCAGCGACGGGTCGGCCAGAAGCCGGGCGCCGTCGCGCTCAACGATCTCTTCGGCGGAAGGCGGACGAACCCATGCCGGGCTGACCTTGGCGCCTTCCAGCAGGCGTTCCGCCTTGCGGCGCTGGTTGATCGGCACCACGATGGCGCTAACACCCTTCTGACCGGCGCGGCCGGTGCGGCCGGAGCGATGCAGAAGCGTTTCGGAATTGGTCGGCAGGTCGGCGTGGATGACGAGTTCGAGACCCGGCAGGTCGATACCACGGGCGGCAACGTCGGTTGCCACACAGACGCGGGCGCGGCCGTCGCGCATGGCCTGCAGCGCATGGGTGCGTTCGTTCTGGGTCAGTTCGCCGGAAAGGGCCACCACGGCAAAGCCGCGATTGTTGAGCCGCGCCGTCAGATGGTTCACCGCCGCACGGGTGGAGCAGAAGACGATGGCGTTGCGGGCTTCATAAAAGCGCAGCGCATTGATGATGGCGTTCTCGCGGTCGGCCGGCGTCACCAGCATGGCGCGGTATTCGATATCGACGTGCTGCTTCTGTTCGGAAGCGGTGGCGATGCGCACGGCGTTCTTCTGGTAGCTTTCCGCAAGCTTGGCGATGCTGCGCGGAACGGTGGCCGAGAACATCAGCGTGCGGCGGGTTTCCGGCGATTCTTCCAGAATGAATTCCAGATCTTCACGGAAACCGAGATCGAGCATCTCGTCGGCCTCATCCAGCACCACGGCGCGGATGGACGACAGATCGAGCGCGCCACGCTTGATATGGTCGCAAAGACGCCCGGGCGTGCCGACGACGATGTGAGCGCCGCGTTCGAGCGCCCGGCGCTCGTTGCGCACATCCATGCCGCCAACGCAGGAGGCAATCGAGACACCGGCGAATTCATAGAGCCACTCCAGCTCGCGCTTGACCTGCATGGCCAGTTCGCGGGTCGGCGCGATGGCGAGCGCCAAGGGTGCGGAAGCCTGACCGAAGCGGCCGCTCTCCGGCAGAAGCGTCGGCGCCAGTGCGATGCCAAAGGCAACCGTCTTGCCGGAGCCGGTCTGTGCGGAAACCAGCGCATCCTTGTCGGCCAGTTCGGGTGCAAGCATGGCCTGCTGCACGGGGGTCAAATCTTTATAGCCGCGTTTTTCCAACGCCTGCGCGATCGCCGGGGCGATACCCTGGGTGTCTGTCATCTACCGTCTTTCGGATATGAAGCCGCCCGCATCCGCCCGAAACCAATAGGTCCTAAAGTCTCCGGGGCAGCCGATACAGGCCATTTCGGCCATCTGGCCGGTTGCATTGCCGCGCTCATACTGCGAATGGGCCGGTTTGTACAGTGCACTGCGGTACGCTCTTTTGCGGGTGCTTTATCCCGCCGACGTTTTCATCCCGCCATTGTTCCGGAGCGATGCTGCGAAAAAGGCGTACCGCATGGTTCATAAACGGCATTGCGTGCCCCCCGCCTTTTCGCTAAGAGACCCGCAACTTGAGGCTCTTTGTCAGGAAGAGCCGACTGGGTTTGTTCTTGTCCGTCCGCTTCCTGAAGGAGCCGGCGGGAAAATGGGATGGTACTGGTCAAGGCTATGGCTCGCATTGTCATGAAATTCGGCGGCACGTCCGTCGCGAACCTCGAACGCATTCACAATGTCGCACGGCATGTGAAACGCGAAGTGGATGCCGGCCATGAAGTGGCCGTGGTCGTTTCCGCCATGTCCGGCAAAACCAATGAGCTGGTGGACTGGGTGCAGAACGCCGCGAAGGTGGCCGGCGCCAATGCCGCCTCCTTTTTCGATGCGCGCGAATATGACGCGGTTGTTGCATCCGGCGAGCAGGTGACGTCAGGCCTTCTGGCGATCACGCTGCAATCCATGGGCATCAATGCGCGCTCCTGGCAGGGCTGGCAGATCCCGATCCGCACCGACAATGCGCATGGCGCCGCCCGCATTCTTGAAATCGACGGTTCAGATATCATCCATCGCATGGGTGAAGGTCAGGTTGCCGTTGTCGCCGGTTTCCAGGGCATCGGCCCGGACAATCGCATCGCGACGCTCGGACGCGGCGGTTCGGATACGTCCGCCGTTGCAATTGCCGCTGCCGTCAAGGCGGATCGTTGCGACATCTATACCGATGTCGACGGCGTTTATACGACCGATCCGCGCATCGAGCCCAAGGCTCGCCGCATGAAGAAGATCGCCTTCGAGGAAATGCTCGAAATGGCGTCTCTTGGCGCGAAGGTTCTGCAGGTTCGCTCGGTCGAGCTTGCCATGGTACACAAGGTGCGCACCTTCGTTCGCTCCAGTTTCGAGGATCCCGATGCGCCGGGCATGGGCGACCTCATCAACCCGCCCGGTACTTTGATTTGTGACGAGGATGAAATCGTGGAACAGGAAGTCGTAACCGGCATCGCCTATGCCAAGGATGAAGCACAGATCTCGCTGCGCCGCGTGGCCGACCGTCCGGGCGTTTCCGCCGCGATCTTCGGGCCGCTCGCCGAAGCGCATATCAACGTCGACATGATCGTGCAGAACATCTCCGAAGACGGTTCGCGCACCGACATGACCTTCACCGTTCCTTCGGGCGACGTTGCCAAGGCGATCAAGCTTCTGGAAGACAACAAGGCCCAGATCGGCTTCGACGTCGCGCAGAACGAGACCGGTCTCGCCAAGGTTTCGGTCATCGGTATCGGCATGCGCAGCCACGCCGGCGTTGCCGCCAGCGCGTTTAAGGCGCTTGCCGAGAAGAACATCAACATCAAGGCGATCACCACCTCCGAGATCAAGATTTCGATCCTGATCGACGGCGCCTATGCCGAACTTGCGGTTCGCACTTTGCATTCCGCCTACGGTCTCGATAAGAGCTAAGCCGAGACATCGGTTCCCGATGCTCCGATTCTTCGGAGTTGCGTTCTTCCGATGTGGCGTTTCATGAAAGCGTGTCCCTTGCGGGACGCGCTTCTCGCGCTATAAATTTTTAAATGACCTTTTGATTCCCGAATATTATGACATTCGGATCGGAAGTGTCGGGGAGCAAACGCGATGAGAGACCTTTCCGCAGGTCCGCGCGTCCTGCTCAAGCGGCTGCGCGAAATGATGGCGGAGCACCTTGAACCGCAGGACCGTCTGGACCAGATCGTCCGTCAGATTGCCAGCAACATGGTGGCGGAGGTTTGCTCGGTCTATGTGCTGCGCTCCGACAGCGTGCTCGAGCTTTACGCGACCGAAGGTCTGAACAAGGATGCCGTGCATCTTGCCCAGCTGAAAATGGGGCAGGGTCTTGTCGGCACCATCGCCGCTTCCGCCCAACCTCTCAATCTTTCCGATGCGCAGGCGCATCCCGCTTTCCGCTATCTTCCTGAAACCGGTGAGGAAATTTATCATTCCTTCCTCGGCGTGCCGATTTTGCGTTCCGGTCGCACTCTTGGCGTTCTTGTGGTCCAGAACAAGGCCAGCCGAACATACCGGGAGGATGAAGTGGAAGCGCTTGAGACAACCGCGATGCTCATTGCCGAAATAGTGGCGAGCGGCGAGTTGAAGAAGATCACCCGCCCCGGGGTGGAGCTGGATCTGACGCGCGCCGTCTCCATCGATGGCGACGGCTATGGCGAAGGCATCGGTCTTGGCCATGTCGTGCTGCACGATCCGCGCATCGTCGTCACCAACCTGCTCAATGAAGATGCCGATACGGAAATCCGGCGTCTTGCCGATGCCATCGGCTCGCTGCGTCTGTCCATCGACGACATGCTGCAGCGTCGCGACGTGCCGACCGAGGGTGAGCACCGCGAGGTTCTGGAAACCTACCGCATGTTCGCTCACGACCAGGGCTGGGTGCGGCGCATGGAAGAGGCGATCCGAAACGGCCTGACGGCGGAGGCGGCGGTCGAGAAGGTGCAGAGCGACACCAAGGCGCGCATGATGCGCCTGACCGATCCCTATCTGCGCGAGCGCATGCATGATTTCGACGATCTCGCCAACCGGCTGCTGCGGCAGTTGATCGGTTTTGGCGGTCGTGGGCCGGAGCAGGATTTCCCGCTCGACGCCATCGTTCTGGCGCGCGCCATGGGTGCTGCCGAACTGCTGGATTACCCGCGTGAAAAACTGCGTGGTCTGGTGCTGGAAGATGGCGCGGTGACGAGCCATGTCGTCATTGTGGCCCGTGCCATGGGCATTCCGATCATCGGACAGGCGACCGGTATCGTCGCTCTGGCGGAAAACAACGATCCCATCATTATCGATGGCGATGACGGCCAGGTGCATCTGCGCCCGATGTCGGATTTGCAGCGTGCTTATGAAGAAAAGGTGCGCCTGCGGGCCCGGCGGCAGGAGCAGTTCCGGGCGCTGCGCAATGTCGAGCCGATCACCAAGGATGGCCAGAAGGTCAATCTGAAGATGAATGCGGGCCTTCTGGTGGACCTGCCGCAGCTTGACGAATCCGGCGCCGACGGCATTGGCCTGTTCCGCACCGAGCTGCAATTCATGATCGCCTCCAACATGCCGAAGGGCGAGGAGCAGGAGGCGTTCTATCGCTCCGTCCTGCGGCAGGCGAAGGGTAAGAGCGTCACCTTCCGCACGCTCGATATCGGCGGCGACAAGGTCGTTTCTTATATGCGCGGCCAGGAAGAGGAAAATCCGGCGCTGGGCTGGCGGGCGATCCGCCTGTCGCTGGACCGGCCGGGCCTGATGCGAACGCAGATGCGCGCGCTTCTGCGCGCCGCCTCGGGTGCCGAACTGCGCATGATGCTGCCGATGGTGACGGAAGTGTCGGAAATCCGCGCCGCTCGCGACCTTTTGCAGAAGGAAGTGCAGCATCTTTCGAAATTCAGCCATGCGTTGCCGAAAAAGCTGCAATTCGGCGCCATGCTGGAAGTGCCATCGCTGATGTGGCAGCTCGATGAGCTGATGCAGGAGGTGGATTTCGTGTCCGTCGGTTCGAACGACCTGTTCCAGTTCTCGATGGCGGTCGATCGCGGCAATGCGCGTGTTTCGGATCGTTTCGACAATCTCGGCAAGCCGTTTCTGCGCATTCTGCGCGATATCGTCCGCGCTGGCGAAAGGCACCACACATCGGTCACGCTGTGCGGCGAAATGGCGGGCAAGCCGCTTTCGGCCATGGCCTTGATCGGCCTCGGTTTCCGTTCTGTTTCCATGTCGCCGACGGCCATCGGTCCGGTCAAGGCCATGCTGCTCGGGCTCGATGCCGCGCGCCTCGCCGAAGAGCTGAACGCGGCGCTGGACGACCATAATTCGCTGGAAAGCGCGCGCGAGGTGTTGTTACGCTTTGCCGCGACGCATTCCATTCCCATTTAGAGCATTTCCAGGAAAAGTGGATCCCGGTTTTCCGTCCGGAAATGCGTTAAAGCAAAAGGTTAAAGCGTTTTCGCGTTTCGAAGAAAAGCGGAAACCCTCTAAAAGACCTGTTTCATTATTGGAGTGACTGGTGGCGAAGCTTCCCGTCGAAAAAATGCGCGAGTTGGAAAGGCGTTTCGGTGAGATCGAAGCGCGTATGTCGGCCGGGCCTGCTGCGGATGTCTATGTGAAACTGGCTTCGGAATATTCCGAACTCGAGCCGGTGGTGAAGAAAATCCGCGACTACGAGAAGGCGGTTTCCGAAGCCGCCGATCTGGAGGCGCTGCTGGCCGACAAGTCGACCGACAAGGATATGCGCGATCTGGCGGAAATGGAGCTGCCGGATGTCGAGGTCCGCATCGGTGAGCTTGAAAAGGACATGCAGGTTCTGCTGCTGCCGAAGGATGCGGCGGACGAAAAAAGCGCGATTCTCGAAATTCGGGCGGGCACCGGCGGCTCCGAGGCAGCCCTTTTCGCCGGCGATCTGTTCCGCATGTATGAGCGCTTCGCCTCGACCAAGGGCTGGAAGGTGGAAGTGCTTTCCGCAAGCGAGGGCGAAGCGGGCGGTTACAAGGAAATCATCGCGACGATCAGCGGGCGAGGGGTGTTCTCCAAGCTGAAATTCGAATCCGGCGTGCACCGGGTGCAGCGCGTGCCGGAAACGGAAGCGAGCGGCCGCATCCATACGTCTGCTGCCACCGTTGCGGTCCTGCCGGAAGCGGAAGATATCGATATCGAAATCCGCCCGGAAGACATTCGCATCGATACGATGCGTGCTTCGGGTGCCGGCGGCCAGCACGTCAACACCACCGACTCCGCCGTTCGCATCACCCATCTGCCGACGGGCCTGATCGTTACCAGCTCGGAGAAATCGCAGCATCAGAACCGCGCCAAGGCCATGCAGGTCCTGCGCTCGCGTCTCTACGACATCGAGCGCCAGAAGGTGGAGAGCGAACGTTCGGCCGACCGCAAGAGCCAGGTTGGTTCCGGCGACCGTTCCGAGCGCATCCGCACCTATAACTTCCCGCAGGGCCGCGTTACCGATCACCGCATCAACCTCACGCTCTACAAGCTGGACCGGATGATCGAAGGCGAGATCGATGAGCTGGTGGATGCGCTGATCGCCGATTATCAGGCCGGACAGCTTGCACAGCTCGGCGAACAGCTTTGAGCACGGCCGCTGAAGCGAGTGTTGCGAGTGCGCTTGCCGCAGCCCGCAAAAGGCTGCAGACGGCGGGGATCGCCGATCCGCTTCTCGATGCGCGGCTTTTGATTGCGGAGGTTGTCGGTTTTTCATTGACCGATTTCGTGATGAAACCTGATCGTGCCGTTACGCCGAAAGAAAGGGCCCGTATCGCGGCCATGATCGAAAGGCGGGCGAATGGCGAGCCTGTGCACCGCATTCTCGGCCACCGGGAATTTCATGGCCTCGACCTTCTTTTGTCTAAGGAGACGCTCGAGCCCCGGCCGGATACGGAAGTTCTTGTCGATACCCTGTTGCCGGCGCTGAAAAAAGCCGTTTCCGCCAAGGGCAGCGCCCGCATTCTGGATATGGGCACCGGGACCGGCGCGATCTGTCTGGCGCTGTTGAAGGAGTGCCCCGAAGCAACCGGTATCGGCAGCGATATTTCCGCCGATGCGCTCGAAACGGCGGTCCGGAATGCGGCCCGAAACGATCTCGGCGGGCGCTTCGAGGCCATACGCAGCGACTGGTTTGAAAAAATCTCCGGCCGCTTTGACATAATTGTGTCGAATCCGCCTTATATAAGGACTGATATCGTCGCAACGCTTGACCAGGAGGTTCGTAACCACGACCCGATGGCGGCGCTGGATGGAGGTCAGGACGGCCTTGCACCGTACCGCCTCATCGCTGCCGATGCAGGCCGCTTTCTTGTGGAAAACGGGATTGTCGGTGTGGAGATCGGTTTCGATCAAAGGCTTGATGTTTCCGCTATATTTGCTTCCCACGGCTTCTCTCTTCTGGACGCCGTGAAGGATTATGGCGGTAACGACAGAGTTTTGACCTTCCGGAGATAGTTGTTCGCGATATGTCTTCGGATTTTTTGCAAGGATATTTTGCACAGCAAAAGAAAAGGCTTGGATTTCCGCAGGAAGCGGGATAGTTTGCGGCCACATGCCGGGTGGCTGAGGACGAACACAGATTCGTCAGGGTATGGGTCAGTCCCGAAGCGGGTTCTTTAAAGAGCCCTGAAAGGCTGGGCGTTTCCGGCATGTGAATCAGTAAACTTTGTTCGCAGGCGGCTCGGTGCAGCATTTGCGCAGCCGGTCGTCATACGCGAGGTCTTGCCCTGGGGTTATCTTCGGCAAGGCGCGTGATGGAGCAATTTCAGGAAAAATTTCCAGCGGTTTTCCGCCCGGAATTGCATGAAAACAACCAGATTGTCAGCAAAACAGAATTCAGGTGAGCAATTGATGAGGCCAGGACAGCAAAACAAGCGCGGCCGGGGGCGTGGAAACAACAACAATAACAATGGTGGCGGTAACAACAACTTCAACCGCAAGGGCGGCAACCCGCTCACCAGGACTTATGACAGTTCCGGCCCCGATGTTAAAATCCGTGGCACAGCCCAGCACATAGCGGAAAAATACGCGGCTCTGGCGCGCGACGCGCAGAGTTCCGGCGACCGCGTGATCGCTGAGAACTATCTGCAGCACGCTGAACACTATAACCGCATCATCGCTTCGGCTCAGGCCCAGATGCAGGAACGCTTCCAGCGCGACGACCGCGGCGAGTACAATGCTGCCGACGGCGACGATATGGATGTGAACGACGGCGATGAAGGCGTCATTGCACCGCAGCAGCAGGCCGAACAGGCCGAGCGCGCGCAGCAGCCGGAACGTCAGGAGCGTACTGAGCGGAACGAACAGCGCCAGGAGCGTCGTGAGCGCCCGGACCGCCGCGAGCGGCAGGAGCGTCAGCCGCGCCAGCCGCAGGTCGCCGCCGAACAGCAGCCCCCGGTATACGACGCCAGTCAGGCGCCGCAGCCCGTCATCGAAGGCACGCCCATGGAAGTGGCCGTCGAAGAAGAGCAGCAGCAGGCGGAAGCTCCGGCGGGCGAACGCGCACCGAAGGCACGCCGTGCAACCGGACCGCGCCAGCGCCGCCCGCGCCGCACCGCCGCTGCGGAAGGCGCCGAAGGCGAAGATGCGCCGGCCGGTGAAGAGGCGGCACCCGCCACGCTGGAGAACGCTGCCGAATAAGCAGCTTCTGCAAATTACTCTGCAATCGAAAAACTCCGGCTTGCCGGAGTTTTTTGTTTTTGGCGATTGGTGATGAACATTCCGCCAGCAATCGGCGTGGTTTCATGTGGCGAATTGATGCCTGTCAAATCATGTGAAAATTTCCCGGATGATGGGTTTTTCTCCCTTTAAACCGATGAAAATGCCTCCCATATTCGTGCAGGACGGACGGAAGCCGCATTCGCCGGCAACCGACCATCAAGAGGCGGCGATCGTGAAATCCTATAAACACGGCTGTCGTAGCGGGGCTTGCCTTTTGAGGGAGCCTCAACCCTAACACCCGGAGCCGTGCCGAAAGCGGGCGGGCCGGTCAATGGAGGTTCGACTATGAATATTGAAAAATACTCCGAACGCGTTCGCGGTTTTCTGCAATCGGCACAGACCTTTGCGCTGGCCGAAAACCATCAGCAGTTTTCGCCCGAACACGTTCTGAAAGTTCTGCTCGATGACGAGCAGGGCATGGCGGCATCGCTGATCGAGCGCGCCGGCGGCAACGCCAAGGAAGCGCGTCTTGCCAATGATGCGGCGCTTGCCAAGTTGCCCAAGGTTTCCGGCGGCAATGGCGGCCTTTCGCTCACCGCGCCGCTCGCCAAAGTGTTCTCGACCGCGGAAGATCTCGCCAAGAAGGCCGGCGACAGTTTCGTCACTGTCGAGCGTCTGCTTCAGGCGCTTGCGATTGAAAGCTCCGCCACCACCTCGGCTTCCCTGAAGAAGGCCGGCGCAACGGCGCAGGCGCTCAATCAGGTCATCAACGATATCCGCAAGGGCCG
Source organism: Agrobacterium sp. CFBP 3001 (assembly GCF_027871605.1). Classification (NCBI taxonomy): domain Bacteria; kingdom Pseudomonadati; phylum Pseudomonadota; class Alphaproteobacteria; order Hyphomicrobiales; family Rhizobiaceae; genus Agrobacterium; species Agrobacterium sp. CFBP 3001. The sequence goes on along the minus strand of NZ_JAQAHD010000016.1, from coordinate 4,673 downwards.
CACCGCCGATAGCGCCAATGCCGAACAGGGCTTCGATGCGCTGAAGAAATTCGCGCGCGACCTGACGGAAGAGGCTCGTGAAGGCAAGCTCGACCCGGTGATCGGCCGCGACGACGAAATCCGCCGCACCATCCAGGTGCTGTCACGCCGCACCAAGAACAATCCCGTGCTGATCGGTGAACCCGGCGTCGGTAAAACGGCGATTGCCGAAGGCCTTGCGTTGCGCATCGTCAATGGCGACGTGCCGGAAAGTCTGAAGGACAAGAAGCTGATGGCGCTCGATATGGGCGCGCTGATCGCCGGTGCGAAATATCGCGGTGAGTTCGAAGAACGTCTGAAGGCTGTGCTCAATGAAGTGCAGGCCGAAAATGGCGGCATCATCCTGTTCATCGATGAGATGCACACGCTGGTCGGCGCTGGCAAGGCCGATGGTGCGATGGATGCGTCCAACCTCCTGAAGCCCGCGCTTGCCCGTGGGGAGTTGCACTGCGTCGGCGCCACCACGCTCGATGAGTACCGCAAGCATGTGGAAAAGGACCCGGCCCTTGCCCGCCGTTTCCAGCCCGTTCTTGTGGATGAGCCGACCGTGGAAGACACGATCTCGATCCTGCGCGGCCTGAAGGAAAAATACGAACAGCATCACAAGGTCCGCATCTCGGATTCGGCCCTGGTTGCGGCTGCAACGCTTTCCAACCGTTATATCACTGACCGCTTCCTGCCCGACAAGGCAATCGACCTGATGGACGAAGCCGCTTCGCGTCTTCGCATGCAGGTGGATTCCAAGCCGGAGGAACTGGACGAACTGGATCGCCGCATCATTCAGCTCAAGATCGAGCGCGAAGCCCTGAAGCAGGAAACGGACCAGTCGTCCGCCGACCGCCTCAAGAAGCTCGAGGACGAGTTGGCCGATACGGAAGAAAAGGCGGATGCGCTGACGGCCCGCTGGCAGGCGGAAAAGCAGAAGCTCGGCCATGCCGCAGACCTCAAGAAGCGGCTGGACGAAGCCCGCAACGAATTGGCGATTGCCCAGCGCAACGGCCAGTTTCAGCGCGCCGGCGAGCTGACCTATGGCATCATTCCGGGTCTCGAAAAGGAACTGGCTGCGGCGGAAGCCCGCGATAGCAGCGGCGCCGGCTCGATGGTTCAGGAAGTGGTGACGGCGGACAATATCGCCCATGTCGTTTCCCGCTGGACCGGTATTCCTGTCGACAAGATGCTGGAAGGCCAGCGCGAAAAGCTGCTGCGCATGGAAGACGAGCTTGCCAAGTCCGTTGTCGGGCAAGGCGAGGCCGTTCAGGCGGTTTCCAAGGCGGTTCGCCGCTCGCGCGCCGGCCTTCAGGACCCCAACCGGCCGATCGGTTCGTTCATCTTCCTCGGCCCGACGGGCGTGGGCAAGACCGAGCTGACCAAGTCGCTCGCTCGCTTCCTGTTCGACGACGAAACCGCGATGGTTCGCCTCGACATGTCGGAATATATGGAGAAACACTCCGTTGCCCGGCTGATCGGTGCGCCTCCCGGCTATGTCGGTTACGAAGAGGGCGGCGCCCTGACCGAAGCGGTTCGCCGCCGGCCCTATCAGGTCGTGCTGTTCGACGAGATCGAGAAAGCGCATCCGGACGTGTTCAACGTCCTCTTGCAGGTGCTGGACGATGGCCGCCTCACGGATGGCCAGGGCCGCACCGTCGATTTCAAGAACACCATCATCATCATGACCTCGAACCTCGGTTCGGAATTCATGACGCAGATGGGCGACAATGACGATGTGGATTCGGTTCGCGATCTGGTTATGGAGCGGGTCCGGTCGCATTTCCGGCCGGAATTCCTCAACCGTATCGACGATATCATCCTCTTCCACCGCCTGCGGCGCGACGAAATGGGTGCAATTGTCGAAATCCAGCTGAAGCGCCTCATCTCGCTGCTCGGCGATCGCAAGATTTCGCTCGAACTGGATGAGGATGCCCGCAACTGGCTTGCCAATAAGGGTTACGATCCGGCTTACGGCGCGCGTCCGCTGAAGCGGGTGATCCAGAAGGCAGTTCAGGACAGGCTTGCCGAAATGATACTCGGCGGCGAAGTCCCGGATGGATCGCGGGTCAAGGTGACCTCGGGCACGGACCGGCTGCTGTTCAAGGTCAAGCCCGCCAAGGGTGAGGCCGAAGCTGAAACGGCCGATGCCGCATAAAATAAAAGGGCTCCGGAAACGGAGCCCTTTTCACGTGACCGGGTCTTTTTCACATGACCGGGCCCTTTTCATATGACCGGGATTGTCGTTCGGGTCTTCCCGCAGATCAGCGGCTCGCCACCTGATTGGGCTTTTCGTCAATATTCAGCAGATTGTCGATGCGCTTTCTCTCATCGGAGAAACGCGCCAGCGCCTCGCCGGAAAGCGACTTGCCGCCCGGCAGGCGCACCTTCATCGCGTCCACCTTGGTGCCGTTGACGATCAGCTCGTAATGCAGATGCGCGCCGGTCGAAAGGCCGGTCGATCCCACGTAACCGATGACCTGGCCCTGCCGGACCTTTGCACCTTCGGTGACACCCTTGGCGATGGCGCTCTGGTGGTTATAGGAAGAGACATAGCCATTGGCATGGCGGATCAGCGTCTGGTTGCCGTAACCGGAGGCCCATCCGGCCTTTTCGACAGTGCCGTTGCCCGTCGCGATGATGGGCGTGCCGCGGGCGGCGGCCCAGTCGGTGCCGGTATGCATGCGGCTGAATTTCAAAACCGGGTGACGGCGCATGCCGAAACCGGATGTCATGCGGCCGTTCGGAACCGGGTTGCGCAACAGGAACTGCCGGATGCTTTTGCCGTTTTCATCGAAGTAATCGATGCTGTTGTCGTCCGGGTTCTGGAACCGGTAAAAACGTGTCTCGTTGTCGCCGAATTTGGCGTTGACGTAGAGCAGTTCCGACTTGTCTGTCGCCTTGCCATCCGCATCTTCCACGGAGAAGAAGGCTTCCAGCGTATCCGCCGGCTTGAGCTGCGCCTGAAAATCGACGCTGCTGGCCAGAAGCTTGATGAGCTGGGAAACCATGCCCTGGTTCATGCCGTAAGCCAGAGCCGCACGGTAGACCCCGTCATAAACGCTCGGCAGATCGCGTCCGGCGGCAGGCGCCGGGGTGCTGTCGAAGGCGGTCGCCACGGCATCGAGCTTCGGCGGTTCGCTGGCCTTGATGAAGCGCTTGCTGTCATCGATGGCCATGGTGACCATGTGCCGGCCCTTGCGGTAAAGGCTCACGCGCACGATGTCGCTTTTCTCGTCTTCCTGAATAATGCCGACGCGCAGCACATCGCCGCTTTCGACATTGTTCGACTGGATTTGCGGCGATAGCAGCCCGGCGATTTCCGACGACTGCGCCTTCGAATAGCCGGCGCCGAAGAGGGCGGCTTCGATGGTCTCTGTCTGGCGGGCAGGGATCACGTCGTCGGCATATTCCTTGACAGGCACCGAGGCGGACTGTGGGGTCGAGACCGACATGTTCTGTTCGACGACACGGGCGGCAAGGCCAGCGGTAATGTCGACATCGCCGTCATCATTATCGAAACGGCGTGGGTCGATGTAATAGAGCGCGGCCAGCTGCTCGTTGCCATCCGTCAGGATCGAACCGTTCGAGCGCACCGCCTCCTCGACCTCGTCGAAGCTCAATGAGCCGGCGAAGGCATATTTGGAGTGCTGGACGGGAAAAGCGACAGTCTTCAGGCTGACTTCGGATTCAACTTCGGAACCATAGATCGTTCCCGTCCGGCTAGGCGCGGGTGCCGATGCGTCCTTGTCCTCGTTGCTGGCAAAAATATTCAGGGGATCGAAGGCGGGATAGTCATCCTGCTTGGCGTAATTTGACGCCAGCGGAATCTTGACATGGGAGAAGGGGACCTTGCGGACCACTTCCTTGTCGCCTTCATTGATGACGGTGGAAACTTCCATGATCGACCGGTCGGAGGGCCGGGCCGCGATATTCGGTGCGACGAGGCGCGTTCCGCGACGTGCGGCTTCCGTGGCGTTGTTGCCCATATCCGCCTTTGCGAAGGCTTCGGCGGGAATGGCGAGCTGCTGGCGGCCGTCAAGAGCCGCGAAAAGAGCCACGCCCATCAATATGGAAGAGGTAATGCCGGTGAGAAACGTGCCGGAAAGCCATCGAAGCGAAATTTCGCGACGATCGGGTGCACGGCGCCCTTCCGCCAGAATTGGCGGTTCCGTGCCTAGCGACCGGATCACATTGCGATCCGCAGTCATACCAGCTGTGCCCCGTCGGTCATGCGCTCTCCAGAAACTTCAGGCGAAGGTGTGCAACTTTCAAAGCTGGGAGTCAAATCGGTCGACGCACCAGCGGGACATGTCGCAGCAGCCCATATAAGGACACGCGCAGGCATGTCTCGTATTAACGCTTCGTTGACGAAGCAATTAGCGAGGAAGGGGGCTAAAAGAAGGCGCGAGCCCTGCCTTGACGCCCGGCGGCCTGTTCTCCTGTGCAAAACCAGGAGTGTGGTTGCGTCTTTTTATGCCGATAAGCTCATGAAAACGAAATTCCCTTTTACAATCAGGTACATATCACATTTCTTGTTTTTTTTGATATTGCTGTGTTGACTTGTTTGAGGGTGATCTCTTATAAGTCCGCTCACTGAACGAGGGCGGCGGCGCTGCTGGCGACGGCGACTTTCGTTCTGAAGAAAT